>CACZLE010000011.1 GCA_902781945.1 uncultured Eubacteriales bacterium
ACAACCCTGCGGCTGAACCTGAACAATGCCCAGGACATGGAAGCCTGGAATAACCTGATGAGCACCGACAGAAACCAGCCGGAATACAGCTCATACAGCCGAACAATCGTCACCGCCATCAACGATCACTTCGCCCGACAGGATCGTATGGAGGAGCAGCAGGAATGGGAAACGGCGCTGCTGAAAAAGATCGAGGCCACGATCCGAGAAACGTTCGCCAGCTGTATGAAAGAGTTCCAGATCACAACTGCGCAACCGACAACAGAGAAATCTGATCCTCCTGCACAGCCTGATCCGCCTGATGAAATGGAGGAGAGAATTGTAGCCTTTCTGGATAACTTTTAAGGGGGTCACCAAAAGTGGTATCACGATGAAAGAAAAACTGATACCAATAATGATACCAGACCATAGTGTGACGCTCTGAAAGAAAAAACTGGAAGATGCACACCACCAGCAATAATATAAGAATCATCCATAACAGAATCAATACCAAAAAGCCACCAAACCCCTGCACCTGAAAAGTTGGTATCACATACCAACCAATAGACGCAGGGGCCTTCTTTATATCTCAGCGAAAGCTGAAACGGGGTATAACGCCAGGAATACCCCACAACCACAGAGCGCAAGCTCTGGTTTTCAGGGGCTTGGGGGCGAAGCCCTCAACAAGCACTTTGCAAATTTTAGCAGATTTGCATTGCTTGCAGCTATGCAAAATGTGATACATTTGCCCTGCTTGCTGCTATGCAAAAGTTATACATTTGCCCTGCTTGCCGCTAATTTGCTTTATTGAATCTCGCTTATGAATTGGCAGGAATTTGGGGAATAGAAGAGAATTACAAAAAGGATACCATGAAGTGAAGGAACGGGATGGGAGTTTGGCACAGAAATAGATAGTGCAATACTGCCCCGGGACGCGAGATGATTTATCACCGCCAATGTTTACAAACTTGAAGCAGCAGCTTGGAGAATAAAATGAACATTTTACACCTGAAATATGTGATCAGCATCGCAGAAAATGGCTCTATCAATAAAGCGGCGGAGGAACTGCACGTAGCGCAACCCAATTTGAGCCGGGTGGTCAAGGAGATGGAGGCCGATCTGGGCATCCAGTTCTTTCGCCGTTCCTCCAAGGGCATGATGCTGACGCCGGACGGCGAACTGTTCGTCAATCAGGCCCGGAAAATCCAGGAGCAGATCGACGAAATGGAAAGCCTGTATAAAGAGAAAAAGGCCGGCAAGCAGCGCTTTTCCATTTCCGTGCCCCGGGCCAGCTATATTTCGGACGCCTTCGCCGCCTTCTCCAAAACGCTGGGGAAAGAAAAGATGGAAATCTTTTATCAGGAAACCAACGCGCTGCAGGCGGTGAAGAACATCCTGGAGGTTGGCTACAACCTGGGCATCATCCGTTATGCGGCGGGCTATGATAAATACTTCAAGCAGATGATGGCGGAAAAAGGGCTGAAGGGCGAGCTCGTGGCAGAATTCAAATATGTGCTGGTGATGCGGGAGGACTGCGCTTTGGCAGCGATGGAAACCATCCGTTTCTCAGATCTGCAGCAATACATTCAGATTGCCCACGCCGATCCGTACGTGCCTTCCCTGTCGCTTTCCGCCGTGCGGAACGAGGAACTGCCGCAAACACCGCGGCGCATCTTCGTGTTTGAGCGGGGCAGCCAATTGGATCTGCTGACGGAGAACCCGGAAACCTTTATGTGGGTGTCGCCGCTGCCGGAACGCCTTTTGCGGCAGCTGCATCTGGTGCAGCGGGAATGCGCGGAGAACCAGCGGGTGTATCGGGATGTGCTGATCCATCGGCAGGATTATCAGCTGACCGAGCTGGATAAGCGCTTTATCACGGAGCTGACCCAGTCCAAACGCGCCTGCATCACAAGAAAAAAATAAAAAAATAATATGCTCATGAAGGCTTTGCTGTCAAATCTGGCGGCAAAGCCTCTTTTTATGCCATGAATCGAATACTTGTTATCGATTGTGATATATCGATTATACGGTTTTGGTAATTCGCAAGGGCCGGACAATTCGATATAATGCGTATCGAAAGGAGGATGATCCTTTGCAGAGTACGCTTTCCAAGGCGACCCTGGGCCGATTGCCCATGTATTTGCAGTTTATCCGCAGAATGGACGCGGAGAAGGTTTCGGCCACGCAGATCGCCAAGGGACTGGGGCTGGGCGAGGTGCAGGTGCGCAAGGACCTGGCCAGCGTCTGTACGGCGGGGCTGCCCAAGGTGGGCTACCCGGTATCGATCCTGCGCCGGGATATGGAAAAGGCGCTGGGGGTGGATGTGCCGGTGCCCGCGGTGATCGTGGGCGCGGGCAAGCTGGGAACGGCCCTGATGGACTATGACGGGTTTTCGGATTACGGCGTGGAAATCGCCGCCGCTTTTGACCGCAGTGCGTCAGTTCCTTCGCTTCATGGCCATGTGCCTGTTTATCCCATGGATCAGCTTGGCGCATTTTGCGCCTTGCATCAGATACAGATGGGCATCCTGACGGTCCCGGCTTCAGCGGCGCAGACGGCGGCTGACGCCATGACGGCGGCGGGCCTGACGGCGATCCTCAATTTTGCGTCCTATCCCATCAAAGTACCGTCCGGCGTGACGGTACATCCGGTCAATATCGCTTTATCCCTGGCTTATCTTCATCTGGCGGCCAGCGAGACAGGAAAACAGGAAGAGGAGGAACAGTATGGAACAAAAAGCATTTGACATGGTGGACAGCGTGGAAGCGCTGGAAGCGGCCATCGCGCAGGTGCGCGCAGCCCAGCGGGTCTTCGCTGCCTATACCCAGGAGCAGGTGGACAAAATCTTCCTGGCGGCGGCCACGGCGGCCAACCAGGCCCGCATCCCCCTGGCCAAGCTGGCCGTGGAGGAAACCGGCATGGGCGTGGTGGAGGACAAGGTGATCAAGAACCACTACGCCAGCGAATACATTTACAACGCCTACCGGGATACCAAAACTTGCGGCGTCATCGAAGAAGACAAGGCTTACGGCATGAAGAAGATCGCCGAGCCCATCGGCGTGGTGGCGGCGGTCATTCCCACCACCAATCCCACCTCCACCGCCATTTTCAAGGCGCTGATCTGCCTGAAAACCCGCAACGGCATCATTTTCAGCCCCCATCCCCGGGCCAAGAAAGCCACTATTGCCGCGGCGAAGGTGGTGCTGGACGCGGCGGTGAAGGCCGGCGCGCCGGAGGGCATCATCAGCTGGATCGACGTGCCTTCCCTGGACATGACCAACACCCTGATGCGGGAAGCGGATATTATCCTGGCCACCCTGCCTATTCCAGCGGCAAGCCAGCCCTGGGCGTGGGCGCGGGCAACGTGCCCGCCGTCATCGACGACAGCGCCAACCTGGTGCTGGCGGTCAATTCCATCATCCATTCCAAAACCTTTGACAACGGCATGATCTGCGCCTCCGAGCAGAGCGTGATCGTGCTGGACAGCATCTATGATGAAGTCAAGGCCGAGTTCGCGGACCGCGGCTGCTGGTTCCTGAAAGGCGCAGAGCTGGACAAGGTGCGCCACACCATCCTGATCAATGGCTCACTGAACGCAAAAATCGTCGGCCAGAGCGCCTGCAAAATCGCTGCGCTGGCCGGCGTCACCGTACCGGAGGGCACCAAAGTGCTCATTGGCGAGGTGGAATCCGTGGAGCTCAGCGAGGAGTTTGCCCATGAAAAGCTGAGCCCTGTGCTGGCCATGTACCGCGCCAAGGATCTGGAGGACGCCTTCAATAAGGCGGACCGGCTGATCGTCGACGGCGGCTACGGCCACACTGCGTCCCTGTATGCCGACACACAGAAGAAGCCCGAGGTGCTGGATGCCTTCGCGGCCCGGATGAAGACCTGCCGTATCGTGGTGAACACCCCCTCCTCCCAGGGCGGCATCGGCGATCTGTACAACTTCAAAATGGCTCCTTCCCTTACTCTGGGCTGCGGCAGCTGGGGCGGCAATTCCGTATCCGAAAATGTGGGCGTCAAGCACCTGCTGAACATCAAAACCGTGGCCGAAAGGAGAGAGAACATGCTGTGGTTCCGCGCGCCGGAAAAGGTGTATATCAAGAAGGGCTGCCTGCCGGTGGCGCTGGATGAGCTGAAGCACGTGATGGGCAAGAAGAAAGCCTTCATCGTGACCGACAATTTCCTTTATCACAACGGCAACACCAAGCCCATCACCGAAAAACTGGACGCGCTGGGCATCCAGCACGCCACCTTCTTTGACGTGGCCCCCGATCCCACCCTGGCTTGCGCCAAGGCCGGCGCGGAGCAGATGCGCCTGTTCCAGCCCGACGTGATCATCGCCCTGGGCGGCGGCAGCGCCATGGACGCCGGCAAGATCATGTGGGTGCTCTACGAGCATCCCGAGGTGGATTTCCAGGATATGGCCATGCGGTTCATGGACATCCGCAAACGCGTTTACACCTTCCCCAAGATGGGCGAAAAGGCTTACTTCATCGCCATCCCCACCTCTGCCGGCACCGGCAGCGAGGTGACGCCCTTCGCTGTGATCACCGATGAACAGAGCGGCGTCAAATACCCGCTGGCCGATTACGCGCTGCTGCCCAACATGGCGATCATCGATACCGATTTCCATATGACCGCCCCCAAGGGCCTCACCGCCGCCAGCGGCATCGACGCCGTGACCCACGCCCTGGAAGCCTACGCCTCCATGATGGCGACGGATTACACCGACGGCCTGGCCATCAAGGCGCTGCAAACCATCTTTGAATACCTGCCCCGGGCCTATGACAACGGCCTGACCGACATCGAGGCCCGGGAAAAGATGGCCAATGCCGCCACCATGGCCGGTATGGCCTTCGCCAACGCCTTCCTGGGCGTGTGCCATTCCATGGCCCACAAGCTGGGCGCGTTCCATCACATCGCTCACGGCGTGGCCAACGCGCTGATGATCGAAGAGGTGCTGCGCTTCAACGCCGCCGAAGCCCCCGCCAAGATGGGCACCTTCCCGCAGTACGATCATCCCCATACCCTGCGCCGCTACGCCGAAGTGGCCGAAGCGCTGGGCGTGAAGGGTGACAGCGACCGGGACAAGCTGGAAGGCCTCATCAAGCTGATCAACGATTTGAAAGCCTATGTGGGCATCAAGCCCACCATCCGGGATTACGTGCCCGATGAGCAGGACTTTCTGAACCGGCTGGACGATATGGTGGAGCAGGCCTTTGACGACCAGTGCACCGGCGCCAATCCCCGCTATCCCCTCATGAGCGAAATCAAGCAAATGTACCTGAACGCCTATTACGGCGAAAAGCACTTTACCGAAGCGCCCAAGCCCACGGCGGACGATCTGGGCGCTGTTCAGGACGACGCCGTGAAGAAGGCCTACCGTCCCGGCCGGAAGCAGTGAGAAGGAGGAAAAGAAGATGAATCTGGATCGTGTGATTGCCGTGCGCAACGCCAAAACCATTTACCGGGATGGCGACCAGTGCGTCAAAGTGTTCAACGAGAACTATTCCAAGGCCGATATCCTCAATGAAGCGCTGAACCAGGCCCGCATCGAAGAAACCGGGCTGCATATCCCCAGGATCCTGGGCGTGACCATGATCGACGGCAAATGGGCCATTCTCTCCGAATTCATCCAGGGGAAAACCCTGTCCCAGCTGATGAAAGAGGACCCGGATAACAAGTCGAAATACTTAAAACAGTTCGTGGACATCCAACTGGAAGTGCAGAGCAAAACCTGCCCCATGCTGAATCGGCTTAAGGACAAGATGAGCCGCAAGATCAGCCAGGCCGATCTGGACGCAACCACCCGCTATGACCTGCATGCTCGGCTGGAAGGCATGCCCACCCACAACAAGGTGTGCCACGGCGATTTCTGGCCCTCCAACGTGATTATCAGCCAGGACGGCACGCCTTACGTGATCGACTGGAGCCATGTGACCCAGGGCAACGCCTCCGCCGACGCGGCGCGTACCTATCTTTTGTTCTGGCTAAACGGCGATATCGAAGGGGCTAAGGAATACCTGAACCTGTTCTGCGAAAAGAGCGGCACAGACATGCAGTATGTGCAGAAATGGATGCCCATCGTGGCAGCCAGCCAATCGGTGAAGGGCAATGAAAAGGAACGGGAATTCCTGCTCTCCTGGGCCAGCGTGGTGGAATATCATTAAGTCTGTTTTCTTCCGCATGCTTGGCTTTGAATGGGAAGGGGAGCAAGAGAGAAGCGGCTCCCCTTCTCTTTGAAAATCAATAAAAAGGAGATTTGACAATGAAAGTTACAGTTTGTATCGGTTCTTCCTGCCATATCAAGGGTTCCAGGCCCGTGGTGGAGCAATTGCAGGACCTGATCGCCAAAGAAAACCTGAGCGACAAGATCGAACTGGGCGGCACCTTCTGTATGGGCAAATGCCAGCAGGGCGTGTGCGTCACGGTGGACGGGGAATTCTTCTCCGTATCTCCGGAAACCGTTCCTTCCTTCTTTGAAAAAGAAATAAAAGCAAAGGTGTAAGCCATGCCGAACTGTTTGACGCTGAAAAAATCCAACTGCAAAAACTGCTACAAGTGCATTCGCCATTGCCCGGTAAAATCCATCCGCTTTTCCGGCAACCAGGCCCACATCATCGGCAACGAATGCATCCTGTGCGGCCATTGCTTCGTGGTCTGCCCGCAAAACGCCAAGGAGATCGTGGACGAAACCGAAAAGGCCAAGGTGCTCATCCAGAGCGGCGATCCGGTGGTGGTGTCCCTGGCCCCGTCCTTCGTAGCCAATTATGAGGGCGTGGGCATCGAGGCTATGCGGGAAGCGCTGAAAAAGCTGGGCTTTTACGATGTGGAGGAAACCGCCTTGGGGGCCACCCTTGTCAAGCGGGAATACGACCGCATCCTCAAGGAAGAGGACCGCGACGTGGTCATCTCCTCCTGCTGCCATTCCATCAACCTGCTGATCCAGAAGTATTTTCCCCGGGTGCTGCCGTACCTTGCGGATGTGCTGTCGCCCATGCAGGCCCACTGCGAGGACATCAAGCGGCGCATCCCCAATGCCAAAACGGTGTTCATCGGTCCCTGCGTGGCCAAGAAGGACGAGGCCGAGTACTACGAGGGCATTGTGGACGCGGTGCTGACCTACGAGGAACTGACCAACTGGCTGAAAAAGGAAGGCATCGAGATCCAACGCCGGCAGCAGCCTGACGAACACAGCCGGGCGCGCTTTTTCCCCACCACCGGAGGCATTTTGAAAACCATGGCCCTGGACGCGCCGAATTTCAGCTACATGGCTTTGGACGGGGTTGAAAACTGCATTGCGGCCCTAAAAGAAATCGATCAGGGCAAAATTCACCATTGCTTCATCGAAATGAGCGCCTGCGTGGGCAGCTGCGCGGGCGGCCCGGTGATGGAAAAATACGGCCACAGCCCGCTCAAGGACTATCTGGCCGTGGCCCAATATGCCGGCGACAGGGATTTTGAGATCGAGCAGCCGGAAACCCGGCAGCTGCGCAAGCGCTTTGAGCCCATCGACCAGCGGGCCATGATGCCCAGCGAAACCGAAATCCGGGACATCCTCCGGGAGATGGGCAAGTTCAAGCCCAGCCAGGAGCTGAACTGCGGCTCCTGCGGCTATGACACCTGCCGGGAAAAGGCCATCGCCATTTACCAGGGCAAGGCCGAAATTTCCATGTGTCTGCCGTACCTGATGGAAAAGGCCGAAAACGTCAACGATACCATCGCCCGCAACAGCCCCAACGGCATCATCATGCTGAACGACCAATTGGAGGTACAGCAGATCAACCCCGCCGCCCTCAAGATCCTCAACCTGCGGTCTGAAAACGCCGTGCTGGGCGACCAGGTGATCCGCATCCTGGACCCCGCGCCTTTCCTGAAGGTGAAAAACACGGGCCGCGGCATTTTCCATCAGCGTTCCTACCTGGCCGAATACGGCTGCACCATCCAGCAGACCATCGTGCCCGCCGAGGACGGCCGCATGCTGCTGTGCATCATGCGCGACGTGAGCGACGAGGAGGAAGCCCGCCGCCAGCGGGAGGAGATCAGCCGCCAGACCGTGGAAGTGGCCGACAAGGTGGTGGACAAGCAGATGCGAATCGTGCAGGAGATCGCCAGCCTGCTTGGCGAAACCGCCGCGGAAACCAAGATCGCCTTGTCCAAGCTGAAGGAGTCCATTACCGATGAATGATTTGACTTGTGATATCGGCTATAAAAGCGTCAACCACGTGGGCGAGCAGCTTTGCGGCGACCATGTGGAGGTGGTGGAGCAGGAGGATGGCTCCACGGTGATCGTGCTGGCCGACGGCCTGGGCAGCGGCGTAAAAGCCAGCATCCTGTCCACCCTCACCAGCAAGATCATTTCCACCATGCTGGCCGCAGGGCTGTCCATCGAGGAGTGCGTGGAAACCATCGCCGCCACCCTGCCGGTGGATTCCATGCGGGGCGTGGCCTATTCCACCTTCACCATCATCCGCCTGATCCGCAACCAGACGGCGGAACTGATCCAGTATGACAATCCCCAGGTGATCGTGCTGCGAAACGGCGAAAACTGGGAGTATCCCCGCACGGAAACCACTATCGGCGGCAAGCAGATCTTCCGTTCGCTGATCCGCCTGCAGGAAAGCGACGTGTTCATCGCCATGAGCGACGGCTGCCCCCACGCCGGCATCGGGATCGCCTATAATTTCGGCTGGAAGCGGGAAGACATCATCACCTTCATGGAGGCCATGAGCCTGTGCGGCTACACGGCCAAGAATCTCTCTACCCTGCTGGTGGACGAGTGCAACAAGCTCTACGGCGGGAAGCCCGGGGACGACGCCACCTCCTGTGTGGTGCGCATCCGCAAGCGCGTGCCCATGAACATACTCTTCGGCCCGCCCAGCAACCGGGACGACGGCGACCGAATGATGAACCTGTTTTTCGCCAAGGAGGGCAAACACATCATCTGCGGCGGTACTACCTCCTCCATCGCCGCCAAATGGCTGAACAAGCCCCTGCGTGCCTCCCTGGATTTTACCGGCGATATCCCACCCATCGCCTATCTGGAGGGCGTCGACCTGGTCACCGAGGGCGTGATCACCGTGAACCGCGTGGTGGAATACGCCAAGGATTACATCGGTGAAAACCAGCACTACGAGGCCTGGAGCAGCGGCAAGGACGGCGCGTCCATGATCAGCCGACTGCTGTTTGAGGAAGCCACGGACATCAACTTCTACGTAGGCAAGGCCGTGAACCCCGCCCATCAGAACCCCGATCTGCCTATCAATTTCAACATCAAAATGAATTTGGTGAAGGAACTGTCGGAAGCGCTCAAAAAGATGGGCAAGCGCATCAAAGTCAGCTACTTCTAAGGAGAAACCATGCGTAAATTCGATACCAAGGTGCAATACCTGAAATACAAGGTGCTGCGGGAAGTGGCACGGCAGGCCTGGAGCGACACGCTGCTGGACAACGTGCTGGATATTCCCAAATTGATCGTGCCCGGCAAGGTGCCCACCATGCGCTGCTGCGTGTACAAGGAAAGGGCCATCCTGGCCGAGCGCGTAAAATTGGCCATGGGCGGCGGCAACACCGGCAACGTCATCAACGTGATCGACATCGCCTGTGACGACTGCCCCGCCGTGGGCTATCAGGTGACCGATTCCTGCCGGGGCTGCCTGGCCCACCGGTGCGAGGATGCCTGCCGCCGCGGCGCGATCTCCTTTGACCACAACCACGAGGCGCACATCGACAAAACCAAGTGCGTGGAGTGCGGCCAGTGCGCCAAGGTGTGCCCCTACAGCGCCATCGTCAACCGCAAGCGCCCCTGCCAGAACGCCTGCAAGATCAAGGCCATCTCCATCAACGAGGACAATGCAGCCAAGATCGACGATGAAAAGTGCATCCAGTGCGGCGCATGCGTGTATCAGTGTCCCTTCGGCGCGATCTCGGATCGGTCCTTCATCATCAACGTGATTGACATGCTGAAAAAGAGCCAGGGCAACACCAAATACAAGGTGTACGCCCTGGTAGCCCCCGCCATTGGAAGCCAGCTGAATTACGCCAAGCTGGGCCAGGTGATCACCGGCATCAAGGAGCTGGGCTTCTACACCGTGGTGGAGGCCGCCCTGGGGGCGGATATGGTGGCCCAGGCGGAGTCCAAGGAACTGACCGAAAAAGGCTTCTTGACCTCCTCCTGCTGTCCGGCCTTCGTGCGCTACGTCAAAACCGCTTTCCCCGCGCTGGTTCCCTATATCTCCCACAATCTGTCGCCCATGGCCACCATCGCCAAGTACATCAAGGAACACGAAACCAATGCGAAAATCGTGTTCATCGGCCCTTGCACCGCGAAAAAGGCGGAGGTGCAGCTGGACAATGTGAAGCCTTATGTGGACGCCGCCATTACCTTTGAGGAATTGCAGGCGCTGCTGGACAGCCGGGACATTGACATTACCACCCTGTCCGAGGATGTGCTGGACAACGCCAGCTACTTTGGCCGCATCTTCGCCCGCAGCGGCGGCCTGTCCGACGCCGTAGCCGAGGGCCTGAAGGAACAGCATCTGGACGAATTCCAGCTGAAAGCCTGCGCCTGCGACGGTATCGAGGAATGCCGCATGGCGCTGCTCAAAAAGAGCAGGAACGTCCTGGACGCCAATTTCATCGAGGGTATGGCCTGCGTGAACGGCTGCATCGGCGGCGCGGGCAACCTGACCCACGGCGAAAAGAACAAAGCCGCCGTGGACAGCTATGGCCGGGAAGCCCTCGAAAAGACCATCCTGGATGCCATCGCGCCCCTTCAATAATGTTGGCAACATATACAGGAAAAGAATATCACCACTGACTATTATTCTGTCTGAGCCATGAAGGAAGCAGCGTCATCCAGTTCGTCAAAGTTACTGTCATAGATTTGACAATCCGCATAAATGCGCACAATATAAAACATGTGGTTCCCCCTTCTTTTGATGACCCTGTGGGGATTGCTCCCCACAGGATGATGATGTCACTACCCCAGAATCATGTTACTGTTATCAGCAGAATTGCCATGGACGACCATATATCCCGATTTTCTTTTTTGTCAATTGACATTTCCGCGAAAACATTGCCGATCATGTATTGTTGCACCAAAGAAATCTCGCCGCAGGTGATCGCGTTTACTTGATGGAAGCCCAGAAATGTTATATAATGATTCCAGGGGAATAATCCCCGCAGTCCACAGCAAAACAGCCTCTTTATCACGCTGATAAAGAAATGATAAACTGAGGCCGTAGAGCATGGAAAATACAGATAATCTGTAGAATCAGAATCACAGGAACGAACAGGAAAAACAAAAATTAAGCTAAAAGCGTTATATTGCATTGAGTGGGAATAAAGGCTGAAATCCGGAAACCCGCATGAAATAAGGGTTTCCGGGCGGCCAAAGTCCCGCGTGGCAACAATTTGGCAACAAAAATCCATCATTCTGAAAATGAGGGCTAACTGATTTTGTGTAGATCAGTTAGCCCTATTTCTATGCACTTGTGCTGTCAGGTCAGCCTTGAGATTCCGGTTCTCGGATTCATACTGCGCCATGCGCACATCAGCGGAATTGGCCGAAAAGGGTAATTTGAGGCATTCCCTGGAAGGAAAAAGCACACCGCAAAGCGAATGAATAATCCAGAAACCGGGGAGATCAGCAAAGGAAGTGTGGAGTGAATGCGGTACAGAATCAATCAGAAAACGGGAGATCGCATCAGCGAGATCGGTCTGGGCTCTGCCTATATGCCGGAAACGCCGCTGGAGGAGGCCATCCCTGCCCTGCGCCGGGCCTACGAGGGCGGCATCAACTATTATGATCTGGCGGCGGGCGACGGAAAAGCATTCCCCATGTACGGGGAGGCCTTCAAAGACGTGCGCAAAAGCATCCTGTACCAGATCCATTTCGGCGCGGATTATTCCAAGGGCACCTATGGGTGGTCGCTGGATCTGGACACCATCAAGCGATCCATTGAAAAGCAACTGAAGGAACTGCGCACCGATTATATCGATTATGGGTTCATCCATTGCCAGGACGAGTTTTCCGACTGGGAAACATACCGGAAAAACGGCGTATACGATTACATTCTAAAATTGAAAACTCAGGGGATCGTGCGCCATATCGGGCTTTCCTCCCACACGCCTGCCGTCATCCAGCGCATCCTGGACGAGACGGAGGTGGACATGCTGATGTTCTCCATCAACCCGGCTTATGATTACGGGCAGGGAGAATACGCCAACGGCAGCGCGGACGAGCGGGCGGCGGTCTATCGCCGGTGCGAAAAAGAGGGCATCGGCATCACGGTGATGAAGCCCTTCTCCGGCGGGCAGCTGCTGGACGCCAGGCAATCGCCCTTCGGTCAGGCGCTGACGGAATATCAATGCATCCGTTATGCCCTGGACAGGCCGGGCGTGCTGACCGTGCTGCCCGGGGCGCAGAGCGTCAAGGAAATCGAAACGCTGCTGCAATATGAAAATCAGCCGGAGGAAGCGCTGGATTATTCCGTTATCGGCTCCTTTGCCCCACCCCAGGCCAGCGGAAAATGCGTGTACTGCAACCATTGCAAGCCCTGTCCCGTGGGGATCGATATCGGCCTGGTGAACAAATATTACGATCTGGCGAAGGCCGGGGACAAGCTGGCGGCGGAGCACTACAACACGCTGGAAAAGAACGCCGCGGACTGTGTCCAGTGCGGCCACTGCGACAGCCGGTGCCCCTTCGCCGTGAAGCAGAGCCTGCGGATGCAGGAAATCCGGGCATTCATGGAATCGCGGTAATTGCGAAAAGCATCGGTTTTCATAACAAAAAAATCAGCCTTCTGCTGGGATCATCGCCCCGGCAGAAGGCTTTTTTGATTCTATGGGTGCGTCTGCCTATTGACATGCGAACGATCGGTCTCTATAATAGAAACTGCGAATGATCGTTCGCAAATTGGAGAGGTGCATACATGGCAAAGGACACAAAGGAACGGATCCTGCGGACGGCGCTGGAGATGTTTTCCCAAAACGGATACGCAGGAACCAATATCCGGGAGCTGGCCGAGGCGCTGAACATGGGAAAATCCTCCCTGTACCGGCATTTTGAAAGCAAGGAAGCGATCTGGAATACGCTGCTGGACAGGATGATCGCCTATTACGGGGACCGATTTGGCTCGGCTGATCATCTGCCCCCTGTGCCGGATTCCCTGGAGGGCTTGGTGGAAATGACGATGCGGATGGTGGATTTCACCGTCCACGACGAAAAGATCATCATGACCCGCAAGGTGCTGGCCATCGAGCAATTTCGGGATGACCGGGCGAGGGACCTGGCCAGCAAGCATTTTCTCACGGGCCTCACGCAAATGTTTACGCCTGTCTTTCAGGGGATGATGGAAAATGACCTGCTTCGCCGGGATGATCCGAAAATACTGGCCTTCGCCTATACCGCGCCCATCTCCTCGCTGATCCATTTCTGTGACCGGGAACCGGACAAAACGGAGGATGCGCTCAGGAAGATCGAGACATTCAGCCGTCACTTTATTGCGATATACGGAGTGAAATAACGATGTTTTATCTGGACAGATATTTGCATGCTCTGATCCTGGGATGCCAGCTGGCCTTTGGAGAGAGATTGCTGTACGTCGGCCTGCAGGGAAGCTGGCTGCGCGGCGAAGCCCATGAGAACAGCGATATCGACGTCATGGTGATCCTGGATCGGTTTTCCGTTCAGGATATGGACACATACCGGGGGATCTTGAAGAAGATCGGCTTCTACGAAAAATCCTGCGGCTTCATCTGCGGCAAGGAGGAAATGAACCGCTGGAATCCCCTGGAGGTATGCCAACTGCGCCATACGACCAAGGATTTGCTTGGCGTTTTGACGGATCATCTTCCGTCCGCGACGCGGGAGGATGAGATCAACTATGTCAAACTGAGCCTGGGAAATCTGTATCACGAGCTCTGCCACCGCTATATTCACGCGGACAGGAACAAGAACGTCGCCAGGTTTCGCGGTACTTGCAAGGGCTTGTTTTACCTGATCCAGAATCTGCATTTTCTGGAAAGCGGCAGTTTTGTTCTCAGCAAAAAGGCGCTGAAGGAAGCGGTCTCCGAGGAAGATCGGACGATCCTGGAATTGGCGGAGCTGCCGGACGACTTCGATTTTGATCGGGCTTTTTCCGTCCTGTTTGCTTGGTGTCAAAAGGCGTTCGCCCGCATTGAAAACCATGGAGGAATGTGTCAAACGTCTGAAAGCGATTGAAAGGAGTGCGCCGTGAACAAGAATTGGTCTGACATGAACAAAGAAATGCAGGCGATGATCGCGAAGAAAGCCACATTCAAGGACGGCATGGAAAAGCTGCTGGCTTTGAGAAAAAGCCTGTTTGAGCAGATCACGCAGATCGTGAGCACCTTCCCGGCGGAGGCGTTTTACCAGATGCCCTTTGCCGGGGCGGAGGGATATCACAGCAAGACGCTGGCTTATTCCATCTGGCACATTTTCCGCATCGAGGATATCGTGGCCCATGAAATGATCGCTGAGGATCAACAGATATTGTTCCATCAGGGGTTTCAGGAGGCGATCCATTCCCCCATCGTCACCACGGGCAACGAGCTTTGCGGCAATGAGATCATGGATTTCTCCAGGCAGTTGAACGTCAAAGCGCTGTATCGTTACGCCCAGGAAGTGATGCGGTCCACCGATCAAATGCTGCAAAGCCTGGAATATGCCGACCTGAAACGGAAATATGGGGAGGAAATGATCGGGAAGCTGCGGAACACCCGCTGCGTCAGCGAAGCGGAAAGCGCCAGCTGGCTGATCGACTACTGGTGCGGTAAGGATGTGCAGGGGCTCCTTCGGATGCCCTTCAGCCGGCACTGGATCATGCACATCGAAGCCATGCAGCGCATCAAGAACAGACTGTGCAAGCTGGCTCGAAAGGGCGTGGACCCCATCGCCTACTGCGGGTTTTCCTGCAATCACTGCTTTCTGGGCGAATGGTGCGGCTCCTGCCGGACGGCGTATAACACCTGCTCCTTCGCCACGATCTCGCCGGACGGCAAATGCCCCAACGCGGTGTGCTGCCAGGAAAAAGGCCTCGACGGCTGCTACGCCTGCGACCTGCTGGAAACCTGCGAAAAGGGCTTCTATATTCCATCCAACGACGGGGCCAACGCGGCGAAGGCCCAGGCCCTGTACATCCGAAAGCATGGAAAAAAGGAATACCTGAAAGCCCATGACCGGCTCCACGAGAAATATGATTTTGCCAAGACCCAGGAGATCCTGGGCCAGGATTACAAAGAAGGCTTACGGATCCTGGAAGAGACCTGAACGGGATACGAAAGGAAAACGCTATATGAAGATCCTTGTATTGAACGGCAGCCCCAAGGAAAAGAGCGACACCTTCCGGCTGACGGAGGCGTTTTTGAAGGGCATGAACCGGAAGGATCGGCACGAGGTGCGGATCATCGACGTCATTGAAAAAAAGATCGCGCCCTGCCGGGGGTGCTTTGGCTGCTGGCAGCGCGGGGACGGCCATTGCGTGATCGACGACGATCAGAATATCATACTGGACGCTTACCGCAGCGCGGACGTGATCATCTGGAGCTTTCCGCTGTATTGCTATGGCATGCCCTCGCATCTGAAAGCGGTGCTGGATCGGACGATCCCCCTGCTCAGGATGAAAATGGTGCGGGAGCCCGATGGCACCGTGCAGCATGAAGGGCTGGTGGATTTCTCCAGAATCCATACCCTGGTGATCTGCGGCTGCGGGTTTCCCCACTGGGAAGGCAATTTTGACAGCCTGAAGCTGCTGTGCAAAAACTGCTTTGGCGAGCCGGACATGGTTTGCGTGCCGGAGACGCCCCTGCTGAACGTGCCTCAGGCGGCCATCGTGGCCGATCCGCTGCTGGAAAAGTTTCAACGGGCGGGGGAAGAATATGCCGCCGCGCTGCGCCTTTCCCCGGAGACGGTGGCGGCGCTGGAAACGCCCATGATACCGGCGGAGGAGTATATCCGGAACGTGAACGGGCAATGAGAAAAGGAGTGAAAACAATGAAAAAATACATCATCCGACTGGAGAAAAAAGAGGACTATCGGGAAACGGAAAACCTGATCCGGGAATCCTTCTGGAACGTGTACCGCCCGGGCTGCAGCGAGCATTACGTGATGCACGTGCTGCGGGACGATCCCGCCTTTATCCCGGAATTGGACTTCGTGATGGAGCAGGACGGCAAGCTGATCGGGCAGAACATGTTCATGGAAACGATCATCAGCGCGGACGACGGGCGGAAGATCCCCGTGCTGACCATGGGGCCCATCGGGATCATCCCGGAATTGAAGCGGCAGGGCTATGGCAAACGCCTGCTGGATTTCTGTCTGGAAAAGGCCGCGGCCATGGGCTTTGGCGCGGTGCTGTTTGAGGGCAATATCCTGTTTTACAGCCATTGCGGCTTTGATTACGCCCGGAAGTTCGGCATCCGCTATCACGACCTGCCCGAGGGCGCCGATGATTCCTTTTTCCTGTGTAAGGAGCTGATCCCGGGATATCTGGACGGCATCACCGGCGTGTATCAGACGCCCAGGGGCTACTATGTGGAGGATGCGGACGTGGAAGCCTTCGATCAGCAGTTCCCGCCCAAGGAAAAGCAGAAGCTGCCGGGGCAGCTGTTTGACTGATTGACGGAGGAAAAAATGAAGCGAAAAAGTTTTCTTACAGGCGGCATTTTGCTCCTGGGTTTTGCACTTTGGACAATTCTGATCCAAACGGTGGATGTACAGCCCGTGGGCGTCAATGGGACGAGCGTAGGCTTTGCCGCTGTCAACACTTGGTTTCACCGCATGACAGGCGTGCATATGGGCATTTATACGATCACGGACTGGCTGGGTCTGGTGCCCATTGCGATCTGTATGGGATTTGGCATACTGGGGCTGATGCAGTGGATCCGCCGGAAAAGCATCGTCCAAGTGGATAAGGACATCCTGCTGCTGGGCGGATATTACATCCTGGTCATTATAGGATATCTGATATTTGAGATGATCCCCATCAATTACCGTCCCATCCTGATCGACGGGGCCATGGAGGCGTCCTATCCCTCCTCCACTACCCTGCTGGTGCTCAGCGTCATGCCGACGCTGCTGTTCCAGGTGAACAGGCGGGCAAAGAACCCAACGGCCAGGCGAATAACAGCAGCCTTTGTCGTTCTGTTTTCCGCCTTTATGGTCATCGGAAGGCTGATTGCCGGGGTGCACTGGCTCACGGATATCGTTGGTTCTGTGCTGCTGAGCGCCGGACTGTATATTCTGTACCGGACCACTGCGCAGGCAATGGAACCCTGAGGCTGGGAAAGCGATCATTCTATTTTCCGGGGAGATCATTATAGTCAAATGAGATCCTGCTGGCCTCTGACCAGCAGGATCTCATTGACCAACTTTCCAATTTTCGATCAGGAGAATTTTTCTTCCTCCTTGATCCTCCGGATCTCTTTCAGCACCAGCTTCATATCGATGGGCTTGGCGATGTGCCCGTTCATCCCGGCGGCCAGGCAGGCCGTCACATTCTCGCTGAAAGCGTCCGCCGTCATGGCGATGATGGGGATGCTGGCGGCCCAGGGATCCGCCAGCTTGCGGATGGCCTGGGTGGCCTCGATGCCGTTCATGACGGGCATTTGAATGTCCATAAAGATCAGGTCGGCGTCCTCGTTCTGCTGGTCCGTTTGCAGGTTTTCGCTGCCCAGCATTTCATCCACCAGCTTGTCCGCCAGGGGGATTTCCAGGGTGACGGTGAAGGTGGTGCCCTGGCCCACGGCGCTCTGTCAGTCGATGGTGCCGTGCATCAGGTCGATCATCTGCTTGGTGATGGCCAGGCCCAGGCCGGTGCCCTGGATGGTGTTCACCCGGCTGTCCGTCTGGCGGGAGAAGGGCTGATACATTTTGGCCATGAATTCGTGCGTCATGCCCATGCCGGTATCAGCCACCACGTAGACGAGGCGCACCGTTTTGTCCGTTTCGCCCTTTTCCTGGCGCATATCCACGCACACCCGGCCTCCGGGCTCGGTATACTTGACGGCGTTGGACAAAAGATTGATGTAGATCTGATTGATGCGCAGCTGGTCGGCGTACAGGTATTCATGCTCGAAGCGGTTGATGCGGAAATTGAAATCGATGTTCTTTTCCCTGACCATGGGCTGGGAGATATTCATGATGGCGTTCATGGGGGTGCGGATATCGTGGCTCATGGTGGACAGAAAATCCGTTTTGGCCTGGTTGGCCCGGTCCGCGGAAGCGGCGGCGGCCTTCAGCTGGCGGTTGAGGTTGATCATGTTGGCCAGGTTGAAGGCCAGCAGCAGCAAAAGCCGATGGACTGGATGGCATTGATCGGGTTTATGTAGGCGCGGGTCACGTTGACCGTGCTGTCTTCCTTCAGCAGATCGTTAAACCCGTTGCTGAAAATATCAAGATCATTATAGGAAACGGTATAGTCCCCGTCCGCCTTGGGCGCGGTGGAAAAGCCGGTCAAGCCGTCCTCCCCGGCAAACAGGATATGGGCCATGATCTCCGGCGCGGTGAGGGATTTGCGCACATAATTGATGGCGTCCTCGGCGGTCATGTCGCTGGCGTTGATATAGTTGGACCAGCTTCTGCAAACCTGCTGCTCGCCCACCAGATAATTGGTGGTCACGCTCTCCATGGCCACCGTCATGTTTTTAAACGCTTCTGTTTGGGAAACGAGCATTTTTTGCCGCTCGCTGCTCACATAAAGCATAATAAAAGCCATGATAACCAGAATAATGAGCACATTTCCCAGGAGCATCAGGCTCTTTTTCATATTCCCACATCCTTCTGCGGTAAATAACGGACAATTGAAAAACCAGAATTATTTTATCACAAGACGGCAGTTTACGCAATCGTCGGAATATCCCATCTGACCGGAAATGGATGTTGCGAAGCCGGTTTATTTTTCCTTCAGTCCGTACCGCACGGGGTTTCCGTAGCGATTGGCCCTGCTGCCGGTGACCACCAGCCGCAGATCGGCGGCGCGGCCCCCCGTCAGCGAAAGAGGCACGCGGAACCGGTGGGGCGTCCAGAAGGAAACGCCGCAGAATTGGCCGTTGACAAACAGCTCCGCCATTTCCTCGGCTTCCGCGCAAACGGTAACGTCGGTATCGCAGGGCGGCAGGGCGGCGCGATAGGTCTTTTGGAAGACAGAGGCGTCCTCGCTCTCCAGGTAAAAATCTGGGCGCATTTCCGGAAGCCGCGGCAGGTTCGGCAGCGCTTTCGCTTCGTCCCAGGCGAAGATCAGCAGGCTGCCGCGATAGGGCAGAGACAGCATAAAGGAGGTTCCATTTTCATTGCGTTCCGTTTCAAGCCGGTATGCCGCACCGTTCCACAGATCATATTGGCCCAGGCTCCCCCGATAGGGCAGAGTGATCCGGGCTTCGATCTCCCCTTCCCCCTCGTTGACCAGCAGCCAGCAGGGCTGTCCTTCCCAGATCAGCGGGGCGACCCGCAGCTCGGGCTGGGCAGGCTGGCACAGGCAATCGGCGGGCACGCTGTCCGCGCCATGGGGCACGGTGGGGAATTGCTCCTCCGGCCCGATCACGGCGTCGAAGGTCCACGGACCGCAGATCAGCCTGCCTTCCTTTTCAAAGCAGCCTGCCCATTGGCTTTCGGGCAGATACAGGAAGGATTTTTGCCCCTGGAACAGCGGGGCGGCCTCCTCCGCGTGCAGGTCCCGGTTGCGGCACAGCAGGGCGATCTTCGCCTGGTATTGTCCCTCCGCCATCAGGCAGGACAGCCGGGACATATAATCGGCGAACAGCCGGTAATGGGGCCACCAGATGCTGCCCGGACCCACGTCCGGCGGACGCTCGGCGCTGCGCTGGCCCTCCAGGCTGTAATAAAAAGCATGGGGAATGAACAGATTGACGCCCCGCACAGCCAGCCAATCGATATACCACTTCATGTCCGAACCGGTGAAGTACCAGGGATTGCCGTCCCGGTTGCAGGCGCCGAAGCACTCGTTGGAATTGCGCCCGCGGCCCAGCAGCCGGGCCATATCGGCCCCGCACTTGGCCATGGTGCTGTCCATTCCAACGACGCCGCCCTTTTCCGGAGAAACAAAGCGAAACACCAGGTCCTGGCCCGGCACATGGAAGTATTTTTCCAGTTCGATATCGTCGCTTTGATGGGGATGGCCCATGAGGGCGATGCCGTGCTCCGCGCACCAGCCGGACAGGCGGGCGTAGTACACCTGCTCCTCCCGTTCCAGGATCAGGCGGCGATAGAGGGCGGTATCGGCGTTCTCCTGGCCGTCAAACAGGGTCAAGAGGCCGTCCAGATGCCCGCCAGCCGCCGTGAAGATCTCCGCAAAGCCCCTTGTCCAGGGCATCATATCCCGTACGTTGCGGCCCAGCACGCTGGGCTCATCGGTGAAAAAGCCGATGACGACGTTGCCGAAATACTCGGCAAAATGCCGGTAATAGGCCTCGTGGGTCAGCTGGACGAAGCGCTCCACCGCCTCCGGATTCAGGATATCGGCGCTGAGGGGCGCGTTCGGTTCCCCGTCGTCCTCGCCGTAGTGCACGCCCCGGATGGTGCCGCCGCTGTGCCTTTCCACCAGATACAGGCCGTCCTTTTCGCACAGCACCCTATCCCCCGTGCATACTTCCTTCACGCGCGCAAGGCCCAGGCTGGCCAGGTCGGGCCGGTTTTCCACCACCTGGCCGCAGGCGGAGCCGGAAGGGTACATGCCCTCGTCGTACAGCACCACCCGCATATCCAGTTCCGCCGCCGTTTCGATGGCGGTGCGCAGATAATCAAAGAAGGTCTCGGACAGATAGCCGATATCCTGCCGCAGCCCCATGCGGGGATGAAGCACCACGCCGTAAACGCCGTGATCGCAAAAATCCCGCAGCTGGCGGCGGATCTCCCCGTGGGACAGATCGCCGTTCAGGAACCAGAAGGGAATGGGCGTATATTCCCGGGATGGATGATCCAGTTTGTAAAGTCTCCTCATGGGCAGCAGCCTCCGCTTCACTCTTTAAGGACATTATAGCCGCCCTCTCGCAAAATCGCAAAGGTTTTCTTTTTCCCGCTTTCAAAAAGGTCAAAACCGCCCATTATATGGATCAAATACCCCTT
The DNA here is from genome assembly GCA_902781945.1 of uncultured Eubacteriales bacterium. Lineage (GTDB taxonomy): Bacteria > Bacillota > Clostridia > Christensenellales > Aristaeellaceae > SFMI01. The sequence continues at coordinate 21,092 of CACZLE010000011.1, forward strand.
GACGGGATTTTGAATCGATCTTAGAATGAAAAGCAGGACAGCATGCTGTTTTCAAACGCAGACGAAGGATGGAAGGAACATATGAAGCAGGTTCAGGAAACATTTCCCGACGGAACGCCCATACAGGACTGGTTTTATCAGGATTCCGCGCCGTCCCTGGAAGAATTGGGCAGGGTGTATTGGCTGACGGATCATCATATAGAGGCGGGAGACGCCCTGCAGACAGCGCGCATCCAGGCCCTGATCGACGCCATCCATCAGCAGGGCGGCGGGGTGCTGGCGGTGCCGGAGGGCACTTTCCGCACCGGCGCGCTGTTTTTCAGGCCCCATGTGCACCTGTATCTGGCCCCCGGCAGCATGCTGCTGGGCAGCGACGATATCGCCGATTATCCCGTGCTGGACACCCGCATCGAGGGCGAAAGCTGCGCCTATTTCTCCGCCCTGATCAACGCAGATCGCTGCGACGGCTTCACGGTGCTGGGCAGCGGCGTCATCGACGGCAACGGGATGAAAAGCTGGAAAGCCTTCTGGCTGCGCCGGACCTGGAATCCCCAATGCACCAACAAGGACGAGCAGCGGCCCCGGCTGCTGTATGTGTCCAACAGCAAAAATGTGACCGTCTCCGGCGTCAGGATGCAGAATTCCGCCTTCTGGACCAGCCATTATTACCGCTGCGACCATTTGCGCATCCTGGATTGCAGCTTTTATTCTCCCTTCGAGCCCGTCAGATCCCCCAGCACCGACGCCATCGACCTGGACGTCTGCTGTGACGTGCTGGTCAAGGGCTGCGACATCCATGTGAACGACGACGGCATCGCGCTGAAGGGCGGCAAGGGCCCCTGGGCGGATCAGCAGGAGGAAAACGGCGGCAACGAGCGCATCCTGATCGAGGATTGCCATTACCGGTTCTGCCATGGTTGTCTGACCCTGGGCTCGGAATCCATCCATTGCAAAAACGTGATCCTGCGCCGCTGCGCGGTGGATTACGCCTCCAACCTGCTGTGGCTCAAGTTCCGCCCGGATACACCCCAGCATTTTGAGCACATCGCCGTGGAGGATATGCAGGGCCGGGTGAAAAACTTCCTGCGCGTGCACCGGTGGACCCAGTTCTTTGATCTCAAGGGCCGTCAGGAGCCCCCGCCCTCCGTTGCCGAGCACATCAGCCTGCGCCGGTGCGAAATGGAATGCGACGTGTTCTGCGACGCGCCCGAGGACCTGTCGGATTATTCCCTGACCGATTTTGAGGTGGACGACGCCAGGGTCCATTGCCAGCAGCGGGGAAACGCGGCCTGGCTGCAAAACAACGACTGCAAGAAAGGATGATCGCAATGTTTACGCCTTTGGATTATGCCCGCGCCGCCTGCGATACCATGATGCGCCGCTACGCCGCCCCCGATCTGCCGCCCCAGGGCGCCTTCCATTATCATCAGGGCGTGTTTCTTTCCGGCATGCATGAGACCTGGAAGCTGTGCGGCGAGGAACGCTACTTTGCCTATATCAAGGACTGGATCGATTCGGTGTTTGACGAAAAGGGCAATATCAAAAAATATATCCACGCCGACCTGGACGATATCCAGCCCGGCATCCTGCTGTTCCCCCTCTGGGAGCGCACCCGGGACCCCTATTACATCCAATGCCTCCAATCCGTTTACCGGGAGGTGGTGGACGTGCCCCGCAACGCGGAGGGCGGCCTTTGGCACAAAACCAGCCTGAAGGATCAGATGTGGCTGGACGGGCTGTACATGGCCGGACCCTTCTGCGCTCAGTACGGGCGGGAATTCCATCTGCCCAGGCTGATGAAGGACGTGGTGCGTCAGGCCTGCCTGATGGAGAAAAAGACCCTGGACGAAAAGACCGGCCTGCTCTATCACGCCTGGGACGGGGCCAAGGCCGCGCCCTGGGCGGACCCGGAGACGGGCCGCGCGCCGGAATTCTGGGGCCGGGCCATGGGCTGGGTGCCCGTGGCGCTGCTGAACGACCTGGATTATCTGACGGACGACGTGCCGGGACGGCAGGAGCTGGTCCGCATCACCGTCAATCTGCTCAAGGCCCTGTGCCATTTCCAGTCGGAAGAGGGCCGCTGGTACCAGGTGGTGGACAAGGGCGACAGGCCGGGCAACTGGCTGGAGAATTCCTGCTCCTGCCTGTTTGTGGCCGCCCTGTGCAAGGCCATGCGCCTGGGCTATCTCTCCAGTGATTACGCGATGAATGCCCGCCGCGGCTACGAAGGCGTGATCCGCTCGCTGACCTGGGAGGGCGAGGACATTCAGATCGGCCACGTGTGCGTCGGCACCGGCGTGGGCGATTATCAGCATTATATTGGACGCCCCGTGCGCGTCAATGACCTGCACGCCGTGGGCGCGTTCCTGATCATGTGCACCGAGATGCAGCGGTGGGAAAACGAACAGAAGATCGGCCAAGAGGAAAAGCAATGACGTATCAGCTGGATCTGACAAAGATAACGGAAAAGGTCCTCTATCCCCTGGGGGAGAAATTCTCCGGCAGCAGCCCGGACGGGCGGCGGATCGGCTTTACCAACTATTATATGACGGTGGACGGCAAGCCCTTCTTCGGCGTCAGCGGAGAGATGCACTTCTGCCGGGTATCCCCCGATCAGTGGGAGGACGCCGTCGTCAAAATGAAATGCGGCGGCGTCAACATCCTGTCCACCTATGTGTTTTGGAATGTGCACGAGGAGGAAGAAGGCGTTTTCCGCTTTGACGGCTGCCGGGACCTGCGGGGCTTCCTGGAAATCTGCGAAAAGCACCAAATGATGGTCATCATGCGCATCGGCCCCTTTGATCACGGGGAGATGCGCAACGGCGGCTTGCCCGATTGGCTGTATGGCAAGCCCTACGACGTGCGGGAAAACGATCCGGGCTTTCTGGCGGCTGTGCGCAGGTTTTTCCGCGCGCTGCACAGGCAGATGGACGGACATTATTTCAGCCAGGGCGGCTGCATCGTGGGCACGCAGATCGAAAACGAATACCAGCATTCCTGTGCTCCCTGGGAGATGACCGCCGGCGTTTCCAACGAATGGATCACCAGCGGGCATTCCGGGCTGGATTACATGCTGGCCCTGAAAAAAATCATGGCGGAGGAGGGCATCGCAACGCCCTTCTACACCGCCACGGCCTGGGGCGGGGCTGTGACGCCGGTGGAGGAGGCCCTGCCCCTGTGGGGCGGCTACGCCTATCAGCCCTGGCTGTTTTACTCAAAGCCCGGCATCCATCCCGCCACGCCCGAATACATCTACCGGGACAACCATAACAGCGCCGTCACGAAGGAATACAATTTTGAGCCGGCCTACGATCCCGAAAGCCGCCCCTACGCCTGCTGCGAGATGATGGGCGGCATGATATGCAGCTACAAATATCGGTTTCAGCTGGACATGCGGGCCATCGACGCCCTGGCCAACACCAAATTGGGCAGCGGCTGCAACCTGCTGGGATATTACATGTACAAGGGCGGCACGACCCCCACGGGCCAGCGCGCGCCCTATCTCAACGAGGGCCAGATCCCCAAGCGCAGCTATGACTATCAGGCGGCCATCGGGGAATTTGGGCAGATCCGGGAAAGCTATGGCAGGCTCCGGGCCATCCATTCCTTCTGCCAGCTTTTTTCCGGTTTCTTTGAGCAGACAAAGGCCGTGCTGCCGGAGCATTTGAAGGCTTTGCAGCCCGAGGATCTGGAGCCTTTGCGCTTTTCCGTGCGCGTGAAGGGCTCCAGCGGCTTCCTGTTCGTCAACAACTTTCAGGATCATATGAACATGCGGGACCGCCATGGAGACGAAGTGCGGCTGACGCTGCCGAAAAAGGAGATCGTTTTCCGCTTCGATATCGCCGCCGGGGAAAACGCCATCTTGCCCTTTGGGATCGATCTGGGCGGCGTTATGCTGGATTGGGCCACCGCCCAGCCGCTGGCACATGAAGGGAATACCTGGTTTTTCCTGGCTCCGGAGGGCATGGCGTCCGTCTACTGCATCGATGGAGAGGAATTCCGGGCCACCGCAGGCGAATGCTTCACCGTGGGCGGCCAAGTCATCATGACCCTGAGCCGGAAGGACAGCCTGGGCTTCTGGGCCTATGAAGGGAACGCCTATCTTTGTGATCATCCGCTGCTGTGGGACGGTAAACATTTAAAAGTGGAGCTGGAGTCCGGCAGCGCGGAGGTTTTGAAATGGTCGGACGCCGCAAAGGGCTTTAAGCCTATGGCGCGCATCGAATCCGGGCTTGCGCCCATGGCGGCGTCCTGGAAGCAGGTCGGCACGGGCCGCTATGCCCTTTCCGCGCCTGCGGGCGTGCTGCGCGGCCACAAACAAGCGCTGCTCCGGGTGAAGTATCGCGGCGATATCGGCCACGCATTTGCGGGAAACGAACTGATTTCCGATAACTTCTGCAATGGGGCCGCCTGGGATATCCGGGTGGACTGTTACGCGGACATGCTGGAAAAGCAGCCCTTGGTGCTTTACCTGACGCCCATCAAGAAAAACGTGACGGTGGACGCCTCCGCCATGGCGGGCCTGCAGGAAAGGGCGGACACGGAAGCGGCGGAATTGCTGGAAGCGGAATGGGTCCAGGTGGATGATTTTACGGTTCGGGAGGAAGAAAAATGAGCGCCAGCGTTCGGGTGGAAACGGTGATGATCCCCACCTACGGCATCGGCAAGGCCGATAAAAACCCCATGTTTCTGGAAAAGCGGGTGTACCAGGGCAGCAGCGGCAAGGTGTACCCGCTGCCGGTGATCGATAAGATTTTGGATGAAAAAGAGGACAAGCCCTACACCGCCGTGTGGCTGGAGAATGATTACATCCGGGTGATGGTGCTGCCCGAACTGGGCGGGCGCATCCAGCGGGCCTATGACAAGACCAACGACTATGATTTCGTGTACTACAACGAGGTCATCAAGCCCGCCCTGGTGGGCCTCACCGGCCCCTGGATCAGCGGCGGCATCGAGTTCAACTGGCCCCAGCATCACAGGCCCACCACCTTCGGTCCGGTGGATTGGCGCACGGTGGAAAACGACGACGGCAGCGTGGCGGTGGAGCTGAGCGAGGTTGACCAGATGTACGGCACCAAGGGTAAAATGACCTTTACCCTGTATCCGGATAAGGCGTATATCGAGATCAAGGGCCAATTGTACAACCGCACCAATCTGCCCCAGACCTTCCTGTGGTGGGCCAATCCCGCCGTGGCGGTAAACGATAACACGCAATCCGTGTTCCCGCCGGACGTATCCGCTGTGTATGATCACGGCAAGCGGGATGTGAGTACCTTTCCCATCGCCACCGGGGTCTATTACAAGCACGATTACGGCGCGGGGGTGGATATTTCAAGATATAAGAATATCCCGGTGCCCACTTCTTACATGTGTGCCCATTCCGATTATAATTTTGTGGGCGGCTACGATTACGGCGTGGATGCGGGCATATTGCACATTGCCGACCATCATGTTTCCCCCGGCAAGAAGCAATGGACCTGGGGCTGCGGGGATTTCGGCCAGGCGTGGGACCGGAACCTGACGGACAAAAACGGCCCCTATATCGAGCTGATGACCGGCATGTACTGCGATAACCAGCCGGATTTTACCTGGCTCAAGCCCTTTGAGGAAAAGACCTTCACCCAATATTTTCTGCCCTACAAGGCGGCGGGCTATGTGAAGAACGCCAGCCGGGAATGCGCGCTGAATCTGGAGGTGAAGGACGGCAAAGCGGCCATCACCGTGTATACCACCCAGCGCTTTGAACAGGCCCGGGTGACGCTGACGGCCAAGGGTGAAATCATATATGAAAAGATTGCCGATTTGAGCCCCGTCCATGTATTAAAGGATTGTATTGACGTTTCCGTACCCGAAACGGAATTGACCTTAGCGGTGTATGCCTCCGGCGGGCGGAAGCTGCTGGATTATACGCCCCGGCCCAGGAAGATCGAGGAAATTCCCGATCCCATGCCGCCGGCCAAGCTGCCGCAGGAGATTTTGACCAACGAAGAATTATACTTGACAGGCCTGCATCTGGAGCAGTACCGCCACGCCACCTATCTGCCCGATCCCTATTATCTGGAAGCGCTCAAGCGTGATCCCGGGGATATCCGGGCCAACAATGCTTACGGGACTTTGCTTTTGCGCCGCGGCAAGTTTGCCGAAGCGGAGAAATACTTCCGCGCCGCCATTGGCCGCATGACCAGCCGCAACCCCAACCCTTACGACAGCGAAGCGTATCTCAATTTAGGTTTGGCTTTGCGGTATCAGGGCCGGGAGGATGCGGCTTACGACGCCTTCTTCAAGGCCACCTGGACGGCTGGTGAACAGGAGACAGGGTATTATCATATCGCCTGCATCGACTGCAAGCGGGGCGAATACGACCTGGCTTTGGAGCACATCGAGCGCAGCCTGGTAAAGAATTATCACAATCTGAAAGCCCGGGCGCTGAAGGGACTGATCCTGGATTCCCTGGGCAGGAGCCTGGAAGCGGAACGCTGGTATGAGGATAACCTGAAGCTGGACGCCTTCGATTATGTGTCCCGTATCGAAAGCGGCGATCTGACCGGCGCGCTGGCGCTGATGGGCAGCCGAGCCAGCAGCTATATCGAGTGCGCCATCGACTATGCTGAGGCGGGCTACTTTGCCGACGCCATTTTCATCCTGGAATGCTGCCCCGAGCCTGCGCCCATGGTGTGGTATCATCTGGCGCTGTACGCATCCCTGAATAGGGACGCGGAATATGCAAAACAAGCCCTGGACAACGCCGCCAATGCGGACAGCCTGTATTGTTTTCCCAACAAGCTGGAGGATATCGCCGCCCTGCAATACGCCATCGAAAATAACGAAAAGGACGCCAAAGCTCCTTATTATCTGGGCTGCCTGTGGTACGATAAGCGGCAGTATAAAGACGCCATTGCCTGCTGGGAGAAATCAGCGCAGATCGACTGCGATTTTCCCACGGTGTGGCGCAACCTGAGCCTGGCCTATTACAACAAGCGAAACGATCCCGAAAAGGCCAAGCGGTGCATGGAGCGGGCCTACATGCTGGATGAAACCGACGCCCGGGTGCTGCTGGAGCTGCACCAGCTGTACGGCAAACTGAATTACAGCATTGAGGATCGCTTTGCCTTCCTGGAGGCCCACAGGGAAGTGGCTTTCCAGCGGGACGACCTGTATATCGAATACTGCACTTTGCTGAATGACATGGGCCGCCATCAGGAAGCCCTGGATCTGATCCTGGTCCATACCTTCCATCCCTGGGAGGGCGGGGAAGGCAAAGTGACCACCCAGTACGCTGTGGCGCTGACCCAATTGGGCATTCAGGCCTTGCAAAGTGGGGACGCGGCGAAGGCCAAAGAACTGCTGGAAAGGGCGCTGGTATTCCCCCATAATCTGGGCGAGGGCAAGCTGGAGGGGGCCAAGGATAACGATATTCATTATTACCTGGGCCTGGCGGAAAAGGCGTTGGGAAATGAAAATGAAAGTCTCCGCCAGCTGGAGCTGTCTGCCGCGGGCGACGAGGAGCCTGCCTCGGCCCTGTACTACAATGACCAGCCCGCCGACAGGATCCTGTATCAAGGCCTTGCCAATCAGGCCTTAGGGAGAGAAGAACGAGCAAAGAGCCGCTTTTACAAGCTGATCTCCTACGGCGAAAAGCATTATTATGACCAAGTGAAGATCGATTATTTCGCCGTGTCCCTGCCCGATCTGCAATTGTTTGACGAGGATTTGTCCATCCGGAACCGGGCCCATTGCGAATATCTGATCGCCCTGGGCAGCTACGGCCTGGGCGATACCGAACGGGCCGCAAAATGCTATGACGCCGTATTGAATATCAACAGAGCCCACCAGGGCGCGATCCTGCACAAGCAACTTTTGTAAGGAGAAACCGCATGCAATGCTTTGATCTTTCCGGATCGTGGGAATGCCAAATCCCCGGCCAGCGAGCGGCCATCCGATTGCCCGGAACCCCGGACGAAAGCGGCGTCGGCTTTCCCGATGACCCCGAAAAGCAATGGAAGGCGGACGAGGTGCGGCGCATGGGCTTTTGGCAGCCGGGAGATCCCATCGTCACCCGGCTCACCCGGAAGCGTACCTTTGAGGGGCTGGCGAAGCTGTCTCGCAGGATCGACTGGGATGTTCCGGCCAATAAGCGTATCTTTGTGGACGTGGAGCGGTCCCGTCAGCTGCGGCTGCTGGTGAACGGACGGGAAGCGGCGTTATTTCGCCCCGCGACGCTGTCCACGCCCTATACCTTTGAGGTGACGGGGCTGGTGAACGGCCACGATCAGTTGGAGTTCCTTTCCGACAACAGCTATCCCGGCTGGCCCCGGGAGGCCATCGTATATGCCTCCGCCGCCTCGGATGAGACCCAGACCAATTGGAACGGGCTGCTGGGATATATTCGGCTGCGGGCCGAAAAGCCTTGCTTTATTTCGGATGTGCGCGTATATCCCCGGGACGGTCATCTGCGCGTCGTGGTGGAGATCGACGCCGCCACCCCCTGGCAGGGCATGCTGCGTTTTGCATCCCATGCCCTGGCGGAAGACGCGGAACAATCCGTCAGCGCCTTGCCCGGCAGACGGGAATACTGCTTTGATTTGAAGCTGAAAACTGATATTCAGGGCTGGGATCTGGAAGAAGGAAAGCTATACGAGCTGACCGTCTCGGGGTTGAAAGAACGTACCGCGCGTTTTGGCGTGCGGGATTTTGGGGCAGCGGACGGTTTTCTGACGCTGAATGGCCGCCGCGTCTTTCTGCGGGGCGAGGCCAACTGCGCCGTGTTCCCGGAGACGGGCTACTGTCCCATGGACGTGGAAACCTGGAAGGAGATCCTGCGGCAATACCGCGCATACGGCGTCAACTGCCTGCGGTTTCACAGCCATTGCCCGCCGGAGGCGGCCTTCACCGCCGCGGACGAGCTGGGCATGCTGATGCAGCCGGAATTGTCCCATTGGGACCCGGCCCACGCCTTTGAAAGCGAAGCGGCCAGGCGGTATTATCGGGAGGAATGGATGGAGATGCTGCGCCAGCTGGCCAATCACCCCTCCTTTGTGATGCTGACGATGGGCAACGAATTGCAGGCGGATAAAGATGGGCATGCCTTCATGGATGCGCTGCTGCGGAAGGCCCGGGCTTGCGATCCCACCCGGCTGTACGCCAACGGCTCCAACGTCCATTACGGGGAGATCGGCGCGGACCCGCAGAGCGATTTTTATACCGCCATGCAGTTTCACAAACTGGACATGCGGGCCACCTGCGACGGCCCCAAGGGCTGGCTGAACCAGGAATATCCCAACGCCTGCCATGATTACGGCGATGCCGTGGACGCGATCCGCAGGACTGCCGATCAGCCGATCTTCTCCTTCGAGGTGGGGCAGTACGAGGTATTGCCGGACTTTGGTGAAATCGAGGATTATCAGGGGATCGCCAGCCCGGAAAACCTGAAACATATCCGGAAAAAAGTCCGGGAAATGGGACTGGAAAAGGACTGGGAGCGCAGGATCGAGGCCACCGGCGAGAGCAGCCTGCTGTGCTACCGGGCGGAGGTGGAAGCTGCCCTGCGGACGGAAGGGTACAGCGGCATATCGCTGCTGGGTCTCCAGGATTTTCCCGGCCAGGGCACGGCGCTGGTGGGCATGATGAACGCTCATTTGCGGCCCAAGCCCTTTGATTTTGCCAGGCCGGAACGCTTCGCCGCCTTCTTCCGGGACGCGCTGCCCCTGGCGCTGCTGCAAAAATACACCTACACGGCGGGAGAAACGCTGAGGGCGCGGATCAAGATGGCCAACTACGGGAAGCAGGCGCTCTTTGGCGCATTGGAATGGGAAATAGCGGGAAAGGGCTTCCGGAAGCACGGAATACTGCAGGAAACGAAGGCCCCGACAGGCGGATTAACCGACCTGGGCGAGATCCGCATTTCCCTGTCCCCCATTGAAAAAGCCGTCAAGCTGACGCTGACGCTTCGCTTCTGCGGGATCGAAAACCAGTATCCCCTTTGGGCCTATCCCGACACGCAGCCCGTCTGCCCGGAAAACGTTTACGAGTGCCGCGCCTTTGATCAAAGGGCGCAAAGCGTGCTGCAAGGCGGCGGCATCGTCTATCTGGCCCCGGACAGCATCAAAGAAGCGCTGCCCAACTCCATTCAGGCCCAGTTCAGCCCGGATTTCTGGTCGGTGTGCACCTTCCCCCACCAGGCGGGCGGCATGGGGCAGCTGATCGACGCGAAGCATCCCATTTTCCGGAATTTTCCCACGGAAGCCTGGAACACCTGGCAATGGTGGCCCATGGCGAATCAGCGGGCCATGATACTGCCGGAACGCATCGACTGTATCATTGAAGAAATGGATTCCTACGCCCTGCTGCGGCCCATGGCCAAGCTGTTTGAATGCCGCTGCGGCAAGGGACGGCTACTGGTGTCCTCGCTGAACCTGCACCGCTTGCAGCAATATCCCGAGGCCCGGGCCCTGCAAAGCGCCATCTACGGCTATCTGGCCTCGGATGCCTTTGCCCCCGGGCAGCGTTTTTCGCCCGATTGGATCAGGCGTATCTTTGAAAGGAACGGAAGCAAATGATGGATTTTGTGCTGAGCCTCGCCACCAGGATCGATGCGCCCATGGTCTGTTCCCCCATTGAAAACGCCGTGCGCATCCTGAAAAGGGACATGGCAGAAACCCTGACGGAGACGGGGCCGGAAAATATGATCCGCGTGGCGCTGAACGCCGATCTGCCCCCAGAGCATTACACCGCCCAGGTCAGCGAACAGGAGATCCTGCTTACCTGCGGGGATGATCTGGGGGCGGTGTACGCCCTGCTGTCCGTCAGCGAGCGGGGCTTGGGCATTCACCCGCTGGATTGGTGGATGGGCGTGAAGCCGAAAAAGCGGCCCAGTGCCCCCATCCCCTGCCAGACCTGGCAATCTCCGGCCTACAAAGTTCGCTACCGCTGCTGGTTTGCCAACGACGAGGTGCTCTTCACCGGCTGGCATATGGAGGAAGCCGCCCGGGCGCAGGTGTGGCGCAGGCTGTTTGAAACCATCCTGCGCTGCGGCGGCAACATGGTGATCCCGGGCACAGACCGGGAATATGATGGCCGGATGCTGAGCGACCTGGCCCTGGACATGGGCCTGTGGCTCACCCACCACCACACCGAGCTGCTGGGCGCGCGGATGTTCGCCCGGGTCTATCCCGATTTGCAGCCCTCCTATACCCTGTACCCGGAGCTGTTTGAAGGCCTCTGGCGGGAGGCGGCGGAGCGTTTCAGGGGCCGCCGGGTGGTGTACGCCGTGGGCTTCCGCGGCCAGGGAGACCGGGCCTTCTGGCATGACGAAGGCGGCTTTGATACCGATGCCGCCCGGGGAAGAATGATCAGCCAGGTCATGGGGCGTCAGATGGAGATCGTAAGGGAATACAGCCCCGACGCTGTGCTCGCCACCAACCTGTACGGCGAAATGATGGCGCTGTACCGCCAGGGACACCTGCAGATCCCGCCGGAAGTCATCAAAATCTGGGGCGACAACGGTTTTGGCCGCATGGTCTCCCGGCGGCAGGGCAACCAGAATCCCCGTACCGACGCCATGCCCGCGGCAGACGAGCCCGGCGAAAACGGCATCTATTACCACGTCAGCTTTTATGATCTGCAGGCCGCCAACCACATCACTCCGCTGCAAAACCCGCCCCAGATGATCGCGGACGAGCTGAAAACAGTGCTGGAGCACCGCGGCGGCACGCTGTGGAACATCAACGTGGGCTCGGTGAAGCCGCACCTCTTTATGCTGGATCTGGTCCGCCGCATGTGGACGGAGGGCGTGTATGACGCCCGGCAGGCGGCCAGGGAATTCAGCGAGACCTATTTCGGCTCCGCCGACGCGGCGTCCCTGCTGACCGATTACGCGGAAAGCGCCGTGCATTACGGTCCGAATGCCGATGACAGGGCGGGCGATCAGTATTATCATTTTCCGCTGCGGGCCCTGGCCCGGACGCTGCTGCGGGGAGAGACGGAACAAGCCCTCCCCTCCCTGTATTGGGCGGCGGGCGAAAGCTCCTTCCGGGATCAGGTGCTGCGTCTGGCCCAGGTGGTGAAGCCCGGCATCGCCTCCTGGGGCGCCTACGAGGCCCGGTGTCGGCAGGCCATGGCCGGGAAGGCGGAGGATATGGCGGTCCGCATCCGGGAAACGCTGCTGCTGCCTGCCGTCATCCATCAGGCGGGGTGCGAAGGGCTGTATTCCTTCTGTCAGGCCTGCATTCACGCCCTGCATGACGATCCCCTGCAGGCCTACCTGTGGACGGACAGGGCCTTGCAGGCCAGCAGACGGGCCCTGGACGAAATGCGGCAGGTACGGGGCCGCTTCACCCACGTGTACGACAACGATTGCTTTGTGGGCGTGGGGCTGACGGCGCAGGTATTGGAAGGCGTCCGCGCCTGGCTGCGCATCCGGGGCGACGGGCCCTTGCTCTACGACTGGGAAAAGCGATACCTGATCCCGCCGGAGGAAAACCGCGTGATGCTGCAAACCCATCGCACCATACAGCTCAGCGACGACGAGCTTTGCCAGCGGCTGCGCGGCGAAGTGGAACTGAAAAAAGCATTTTGAGAGGAAAAAACATGAAGATCAACAGCGCTGCCACCGCCTCCACCCTGACGCTGTGGTGGGAAAGGCCGGAGGATATTCAGGAAAAACCCGCCTATTCCGTCCTGATGGACGGAAACCCCGTGTGGGAAGGGCACCGCACCCATTGCACCCTGGAAGATTTGCCGCCGGAAACCGGACATACCTTCCAGGTATGGGAAAAAGATCGGCTGCTGGGACAGGCGGAAGCCCGCACCGCGGCGAAGCGCAAGCGCCTGGACGTGACCGCGGCGGGCGCGCTGGGCGACGGCGTCACCCTGAACACCCAGTCCCTGCAGCGATTGCTGGACGCCTGCGTCGAAGATGAGGAAGTCTATTTCCCAGCGGGGGTATACCGCACGGGCGCGCTGCGGCTGCACAGCGGCATGGCTATATATCTGGAGGAAAACGCCGTCTTGCAGGGCACCGAGGACCCGGCGGATTATCTGCCCAAAATAAAAAGCCGCTTTGAGGGCACCGAAATGCTGTGCTATCAAAGCCTGCTGAACCTGGGCGAAATGGACCACGCCGCCGGGCCCAACTGCCTGGATATCCTGATCTACGGCAAGGGGACCATCAGCGGCGGCGGGCAGGCCCTGGCCCTGAACATCATCGAGGCCGAAAAGGAACGGCTGAAGGAATACCTGGCCGCCCTGGGCGAGGGCATCAAGGAATACGAAAACGACCACACCATTCCGGGACGGGCCCGGGGCAGGCTGATCAACCTGAGCAACTGCGAAAACGTCCGCATCTCCGGCCTGACGCTGCAAAACGGGGCCAGCTGGAACGTGCATATGCTCTATTCCCGCAATATCGTGACCGATCACTGCGTATTTCGCTCCGAGGGCGTGTGGAACGGCGACGGCTGGGACCCGGATTCCAGCGAAAACTGCACGCTGTTCGGCTGCCAGTTCCATACGGGGGACGACTCCGTGGCCATCAAAAGCGGCAAGAATCCCGAGGGCAACCTGATCAATCGGCCCACCCGGCACATCCGTGTTTTCGATTGCGCCAGCGAATACGGGCTGGGCATCGCCATCGGCAGCGAAATGAGCGGCGGCGTGGAGGATGTGAAGATCTGGGATTGCGACCTGGAGCACTCGCTGTACGGGGTGCAGATCAAGGGCACCAAAAAGCGCGGCGGGTATGTGCGCAATGTGACGGTGGACAACTGCGTGCTGCCGCGGTTCCTGATCTGCGCCGTGCTGTACAACGACGACGGCGTCGGCGCGCCGGAGCCGCCGGCCTTTGCGGATTGCCTCTGCCGCGGCGTGCGCTTCACCGGCTGGGCGCGGAATTACTGGGAAAAGGAGAACCACCCGATGCCCATCATCGACCTCTCCGGCTTCCCGGGGTATCCGGCGCAGAACATCGCCTTTACCCGGTGCACAGGGCCCGAAAACGCCGAAATCAAGCTGGCCCACGTGAAGGATATCCGGATCGATATACAGGAAGCGGGCGCGCTGTAACCGGAAGAAAATGCCGAACCGCTTCTTCTTTCTCCGATTGCTGACGGATCACCTTGAAACGCGCGTCATCAATCAAAAAAGTCATCTGACAGCAGATGACTTTTTTGTATAGACAGCTTTTGTCATGCATTACTTTCTTGCCAATTGCTTCATCTTGGGCACGATGTATTCCTCGATGAAGCCCATCTCCTCCCGCTGGGGATAGAGGCTCATGAAGCGGAAGCCGCTGGGACGGTAGAGATCGATGCGGCAAGCATGGCGGCGGAATTCGCACCGGCACACATCCTGCCACAGCAGGTGGCATTCCCCCACCAGCATGCGCTGGTTGCCCTCCTGATCGGTGGCGATATTGTAGGCTTCATAGGGGATGAACCGCGCCAGGCAGCGGATATGGCTGGGGGTGATCCAGGTTTGCACGTGGGCGCCCTTGGCATCCAGCACAAAGTGCATTTCCTCCCGGCCCTGGAGGCCCAGGATCAGGCAGATCACCGCGCAGCCCGCCAGCAGCACCACAAAGGACAGGGGCAGGATGCCGCTTTGGGAAAACATGGTGAGAGCGCTGCGCTTATCGGGAGAGAAGATCAATTCCCCCAGGAACATGATGAGCAGCAGGATGATAGCCGTCAGCGCCAGGGTGCGGAAGGCCCCCAGCACCGTGGGGCTGTCCCCCAGGGGCGTGCGGATATGCCGCCATTTGACCCGGGTGGTCTGGGCGGTGACGTTGATGGGCGTGCCGCAATGCTCGCAGATGGGCGTGGCGCTGTCCGCCTTGCATTTTTTGCAGTAGTACACGTACATTTCCGTCTCCCCCTTTCCCGGATGAATTGCCAGAAGAATATTATAGCACAAAGGACGCCGTTTTTCAAAATATAAATATTTGGCAGAATTTGGCGGCCTAAAATCAGCCTCCGCGGATCATGCTATGGTTGGACGCAGGAAGGCGATACGTCCAATCCAGCGACATTGCCTGGGCACGCGGCTTTTCGGCGGAGAGGCGGCGCGGGGCCCGGCCTCGTCTGGAATCGCGCGTTCCAGCCTCAGCAGCTCCGCGCGCGAGGAGCTGCCGCGTCCGCCTCATCTTGGACAGGAAGGAATGATCCTCATGAGCCATCCCGAATCCGGACATCAGAGCATCGAATGCAGCGTGGTCAGCTGCAAATTCCACGACAAGGAAGGCCGCTGCGGCCTGGAGCGCATCCAGGTGGAGCCCACGCCCATGGCCTACACCGGCGAGGCCGCGGACGAGAGCATGTGCGGCAGCTACAAGAACCGGTAATCAAAAAAGGGCCATAACGGCCCTTTTTTGATTGTCTTATACTATTTGACGTCTAAAGCGTTGAAAGATTCGGGATGGATTTTTCGTTCTGGCAAAGCTGAGTGGAGGGAGGCGTAGCAGCGCTACGTTGACCGGAACGAAGCGATGCCAGAGCGGAAAAGACGCCCAAAGATTCAACGGTTTAGACGGAGAATAGTATTATTTCAAATGCCAGATCTTCTCGTTGTATTCCTTGATGGTGCGGTCCGAGGAGAAGATGCCGGACTTGGCGGTATTGATGATGGCCATGCGCAGCCACTTGTCGCGGTTCATATAGTCGTCGTTCACCCGGCGCTGGGCCATGGAATAGCTGCCGAAATCCTTCATGACGAAGTAACGGTCATCGAACATCAGGTCATGATACAGGGCCTGCAGGGCGGTGGGCTGATCGGGAGTCAGGGTGCCGTCGATCATCTGCATCAGGGCGCGGCGGATCTCGGCGTTCTGCTCGAACACGTTGATGGGGTTATAGTTGCCCTCGCGCTCCATGGCGGCGGCGGTATCCGCGCGCATACCGAAGATGTAGATGTTCTCCATGCCCACCTGCTCGCTGATTTCCACGTTGGCGCCGTCCATGGTGCCGATGGTCACAGCGCCGTTCATCATGAACTTCATGTTGCCGGTGCCGCTGGCTTCCTTGCCGGCGGTGGAGAGCTGCTCGGAAAGCTCTGTGGCGGGCATGATGGCCTCGGCGGCGGAGACGTCGTAATTCTCCACAAAGATGATGCGCAGCATCTTGCGGGCCCGGGGAGAAGCGTCGATGAGCTTCGAGAGGGCCAGGATGTAGCGGATGATCAGCTTGGCCTTATAATAGCCGGGGCTGGCCTTGGCGGCAAAGATGAAGCACCGGGGCACCATGGTGTAATTGGGATCATCCATGATGCGGTTGTAGAGCACGTGGATATGCAGGGCGTTGAGCAGCTGGCGCTTGTACTCATGCAGGCGCTTGCACTGGGCGTCGAACATGAAGTCCTCTTCCACCCGCATCTCCTGGCGCTGATAGAGCATGTTGTTGAACTGATGCTTGTTGAACTGCTTGACCTGCTGGAATTTTTCCCTGAATGCCGCGTCGTCCGCGAAGGGCACCAGCTCCTCCAGGCGCTCGGGCTCCTTGTACCACTTGTCGCCGATGGCCTCGGTGATCAGGTTGCGCAGGTGGGTGTTGCAGGCCATCAGCCAGCGGCGGTGGGTGATGCCGTTGGTGATGTAGGTGAACTTCTCCGGCATCAGGGTGTAATAATCGTGGAAGGTGACATTCTTGAGGATGTCGCCGTGGAGCTTGCTGACGCCGTTGACGGCGTAGCTCATGGCCACGCACAGGTTGGCCATATGCACCTGGTCATAGGCCAGGATGGCCATATGGGCGATGCGGTCCCAATCGCCGGGGAAGGCGTTCCACAGCCGGTCGCACAGGCGGCGGTTCATCTCCTCCAGGATCATGTAGATGCGGGGCAGCTGCTCCCGCACCATCTGCTGGGGCCACTTTTCCAGGGCCTCGCTCATGACGGTGTGGTTGGTGTAGGCCACGGTCTTGGTGACGATGGATTGGGCCTCGTCCCAGCCCAGGCCCTCCTGATCCATCAGGATGCGCATGAGCTCGGGAATGGCCAGGCCGGGATGGGTGTCGTTGATCTGCACGGTGATCTTCTCCGGCAGCAGGTTGAACCGGGTGCCGAAGCGCCGCTTGAAGTCCTTGATGGCGTACTGCAGGGTGGCGCTGGTGAAGAAGTAGTGCTGGATTAGGCGCAGGCGCTTGCCCTCGGCATGGTTGTCCTCGGGATAGAGCACCTTGCAGATGATGTTGGCCAGGTCGCGCTCCAGGGCCTTGTCGTAATCGCCGCTGGAGAAGGCGCGGAAGTCCAGTTCCTCCCGGGGGCTGCGGGCGCGCCACATGCGCAGGGTATTGACGGTGTTGCAGTCGTAACCGGCGATGGGCATATCGTAGGGCACGGCCAGCACCTTATGGGCGTCGCGCACCTCAAAATTGGTGCGGCCATCCACCTCATAGGATTCCACGTGGCCGCCGAAATGCACTTCCATGGTGTCATCGGGGGCGGGCACTTCCCAGGCGTTGCCGTTTTCCAGCCAGTTATCGGGCATTTCCACCTGCTGACCGTCCACGATGCGCTGACGGAACAGGCCGTATTCGTAGCGGATGGTGCAGCCCATGGCGGGCATATCCAGGGAGGCCAGGCTGTCCATGAAGCAGGCGGCCAGGCGGCCCAGGCCGCCGTTGCCCAGACCGGGTTCCGGTTCCTCGCGGAAGATGCGGCGCCAGCTGATGCCCAGCTCCAGCAGGGCTTCGCGCACGTTTTCCATGCTGCACAGGTTGACCGCGTTGCAGTGCAGGCTGCGGCCCATCAGGAATTCCACGGAAAGATAATAAAGACGCTTGCCCATATAGGTCTTATCCTGCTCGCGGGCGGCCACCCACTTCTGCATGATCTGATCGCGGATGGTGGAGGCCACGGCCTGATAGATCTGCTGATCGGTGGCGTCGGCCAGGGTGCGTCCGCTGTATCGCTGAATTTTTCCCAGGATCGACTGCTTGATCGATTCCTTATCAAAAGACGTAGTCGGCATAAAATTCCTCCAAAAAGGTAGTGGTTGCAAACAGCCAGCGGATATTATACCACAATCATCCTGCAAATACAAATGTTTTATCCGGCTTATATGCAGGAAGGTTCGGATCATATGCGGATTTTTTCAGGGATCGCGGTTGCGGCGGAGCGGCAGGCTGTGGTATACTGATTGCATAAAGCGACGGAGGACTTCCATGCGAAAGCATTTTATTCATTTGATTTTGCTGACTGTATTCCTGCTTCTCCCCCTGTGCGCCCAGGCGAAGGAGATCAACCGGCTCTACGTGTGGGACGGCGCCACGGCCCTGCCCGCCGACGGCAGCCTGCCTGCCGGGGCCATCCAATGGTATACCCGCAGCGGCGTGCGCTATCTTTTTTTGCCTTCCGGCATGGACGCCGCCAATCTGCACGTGCATTTTACCGGGGCGGACAGCTTCACCGCGGGCGATCAGCTGGTGGGCAACGACGCCATTACCGACGTTTTTGTGCCCGGGGAGACCGTGACCATCACAAACGGCAACAACAGCTATAAGGTGTGCGTGCTGCAATCGCAGAACGCGGCCAGCGTGTATCTCAAGACCCAGTCCGGCAGCATTGAAAAGATCAGCGAGAGCAAGCGGAGCCATGAGGCGGGCTCGGTGCTGATCGCGGACGAAAACGGCCAGACCAACTTCCGCAACGATTTTGAGTACATCCGGGTGCGGGGCAACTATTCCTTCTACCCTTACAAAAAATCCTTCCATATCAGGCTGAACGACGGCGCGTCCATATTGGGCATGCCCTCCGCCAAGACCTGGCTGCTGATCGCCAGCTACGCAGACAACAGCATGCTGCGCAATCCCCTGACCTTCGATCTGGCCGCCGCCGCGGGCATGAACTACACCAGCGAATACCGGTTTGCCGACGTTTATGTGAACACCATCTATTACGGCACCTATATCCTGTGCGAAAAGGTGCAGGTGAACAAGAACCGGGTGGCGGTGGAGGATCTGGAAAAGGCCACGGAAAAGCTGAACGAAAAGGATCTGAGCAGCTACAAGCGCCTGGGCACCAACGCCTATCAGCGCAACACCAGCAAGCATTACGATATTCCGAACAATCCCGCGGATGTGACCGGCGGGTATCTGCTGCAATTGGAGCTCAAGGACCGCTATACCTCCTCTGCCAGCGGGTTCGTCACCAGCCATGGCCAGGCCATCGTGATGAAATCGCCGGAATACGTCAGCAAGGCCCAGCTGGACTATATCAAGGGCGTGGTGCAATCCTTTGAAAACGCCGTGTGGGCGGAGGACGGCATCGATCCGGAAACGGGCAGGCATTACAGCGAGATCGCCGACATGAGCTCCCTGGTGGGCAAATACCTGGTGGAAGAGATCACCAAGAACGTGGATGGCAACAAGTCCAGCTTCTATATCTATAAATACAGCGACAGCGTGAGCGACAAGCTGTATTTCGGCCCGGTGTGGGATTACGATATCGCCTACGGCAACTACACCGCCAGCTATTATAAGGAGCGCCATCTGCAAAGCGGCGAGGGCCTGATGACGGCCATCGACGATTATGAACGCTTCTATTGGTATCCGCAATTGTACAAGCACGCGGACTTTGTGGAGGTGGTGAAGGAAGCCTACCGGGAGCGCTTCCGTCCCTGCCTGCTGGTGATACTGGGTCTGGCCGAGCCGGGCGAGGACCTGGGCAACCTGATGTCCCTCTCGGATTACGCTCAGCTGCTCTCCCCCGCCGCGGCCCTCAACTTTACCCGCTGGCACACCTTCAACGCCAGCGAATTCCCGGTCAGGACCGGCGCGGATTTTGAGGAAAACATCGCGTATTTACGGGATTTTTTGACGGATCGGCTCAACTATCTGGACGCTCTTTGGCTGGAGTAACGGAGGAGAAAGCATGGCAAAGTATGAAGATCATCTGACCTGCAGCTTCACAGAGGCCGCGGCCTGGCTGCATCAGCATATTCTGAACAGCAGCGTCAGCGCCAATCTGGAAGAAGAAAGCGCATGGCAGCAGAGCGGCGTCCAATGCGTGACCCGCGTGTACGAGCGTTACAGCTGGCTGGGCGGCAACCGTCTGAGCCTGACGCTGACCCTCTTTGGGCGGGACGGCGATATCTGCCTCTCCGCCATCACTGCAGGCGGCAGCCAAGCCCTGTTTTTCAAGATCAATACCTTTGGTGAAAGCGCATTCTTGGATGTTCTGATCCGGGGTGCAGAGCAGCTGAAACAAAATAATTAAATTTTTTCAAAAAAAGGGCTTGCATTTTTCGCCGAACTGCGTTATACTATATAAGCTGTTTGAGCGACAGCAAGTGCGCCCCTAGCTCAGCTGGATAGAGTGTTTGACTACGAATCAAAAGGTCGTGGGTTCGAATCCCGCGGGGCGCGCCAAATGAAAAACTCCCCTTCATGGGGAGTTTTTCATTTGCATGTGAACAAGGGATTCGAACAGAGCGGTAGTGAATGAGGCTCCGGTGGAGCCTCAGAGCCGCGAACGGCTTTTTCCGCAGAAAAAGTCGAATCCCGCGGGGCGCGCCAAAAAGGAAAGCCATCCCTTGTGGATGGTTTTCCTTTTTCTTGCACCAAAGCGGGATGAGAACGGAGCGGTAGTGAAAGAGGCTCCGGTGGAGCCTCAGAGCCGCGAACGGGCTTTTTCCTCAGAAAAAGTCGAATCCCGCGGGGCGCGTTGCAGGCAAAACCCGCATAAAGCACTATTCCATTATCCTCTTCTTAAAGTACCTCCCCACCTCCGCCTGCATGCGGATGGCGGCCTCGGTGAGCGCCACGGGGTAATCGCTGACGCCGTGATGGGCTTCAAAGTTGAGATCGCCCTGGTAGCCGATGGCCTTGAGGGTATCGAGGAACAGCTCCCAGTCCACGGTGCCCGTGAAGGGCGTGCGGTGCTGATCCAGGTGGCCGTCGTTATCGTGCATATGCAGGGCCTTGACGCGGCTGCCCAGCACGTATAGGGCGCGTTCGGGGTTCTGGCGGGCCAGGTTCATGTGCCCCACGTCCAGGCAAAAGCCGAAGCATTCCTCCCCGGCGATGTCGTTGAGACGATCCACCCACAGGGCCGCCTCATAGGGGTCGGCGCAGGCCGCCGCCACGCGTCCGCCCTCGAAATCGCGGCAGAACATGTTTTCCAGCAGGGCCATGACGTGATATTCCTTGAGGGCCGGGATGAAGCCGCCGTAAAATTCCCGGTTCAGCGCCCATTCCTCCTCGGGGGGATGGCGCTTGGTATTTTCATTGGAAAAGGCCGGATGAATGACGCAATAGGGGCTGTCCAGGAAGCCCGTGACGGCGATGGACTTGCCGATCACCTCCACCATGCGGCGGTTGGTGGCCTCCTCACCCCTGATCCAGCAGGGATAGGGCGCATGAACCTGGGTAAAGGCGATATGATGCCGCCGGGCCGCCTCCCGATAGGGCGCCATGGCCGTCAAAAGCTCGGGCAGGGGCTGGTCCATCAGGCTGGGCGCGCCCTTGGTAATATCCCGGTAGGGCATGAACAGCTGCCCCAGGGCGAACTGGATGCCCTCGATCCCGCACCGCTCCAGCAGGGCGAAGCCTTCTTCTATACCGCCCACGCGGGCGAACAGATCGGCAGGCAGAATGGAAATCTTGTACATAGCGCCGCTCCTTTGGTAAAAAACTAACCGTATTATATCCGAAACGCCCTTTTTCGTCAATCAAAGAACCCCGTGAAAAGCTGTTTTCACGGGGCGGACCGGTGTTTCTGTCCGGCAGACAAACGGAAAAGCCGCCTTCCTTTCTCCATCCGGTCGCTTGGCGCGGGGACGATGCAGGGAGAAACACATCGCCCCGCGTCGTCTGTCCGCCTCGTCGGCCTGCTCTTGTTCAGCCGACGGTATCAGTATATCCGCCGTCGCGCGGTTTTATGCCTCCGCAAAAACTTGTCAAATATCGCAAAACATGCTATACTAAAACGTCGTTTAAATGGAAGGACGTGAGGGCATTGACCCACATTTATCTGGACGCCATGGGCGGCGACAACGCGCCCGGCTGCACGGTGGCGGGCGCCATCGAGGCCCTGCGGGTCAACAAGGACCTGAAAATCACCCTGGCAGGCGATGAAACCGCCATCAATTCTCTTTTGAAGGACTGCGACGACGTGCGCAGCCGCCTAACCGTGGAGCACTGCAGCGAGACCATCACCAATCATGACGCCCCCGTCATGGCCGTGCGCACCAAGAAGGACAGCGCGGTGGTGAAGGGCATGCTGGCCGTGCGGGACGGCAGGGCGGACGGCTTCGTCTCCGCCGGTTCCACCGGGGCCACGCTGGCGGGCGGCATGTTCCGCCTGGGCCGCATCGACGGCATTGACCGGCCCGCGCTTGCTCCCCTGATGCCCAACGGCAAGGACTTCTTTTTGCTCATCGATTGCGGCGCCAACGTGGACTGCAAGCCGGAATACCTGCAGCAGTTCGCCATCATGGGCGACGCCTATATGCGCTGCGTGCGGGGGCTTGATAATCCCCGGGTGGGCCTGCTCAACATCGGCGCGGAGGCCGAAAAGGGCAACCAGCTGGTGAAGGAGACCTATCCCCTGCTGGAAAAGACCCCTGTGAACTTTGTGGGCAACATCGAGGGCCGGGACGTGACCGCCGACATGGCGGACGTTATCGTGGCGGACGGCTTCAGCGGCAACCTGATCCTCAAATTCATGGAGGGCGTGGCCGGGACGCTGTTTGGCATGATCAAGGCCGAAATGATGAGCAGCCTGCGCTGCAAGCTGGGGGCGCTGATGGCCAAGCCCGCCTTCCGGCAGATCAAGAGAAAAATGGACTACACCGAAGTGGGCGGCGCGCCCCTGCTGGGCGTTAAGGGCGCGGTGGTCAAGGCCCACGGCTCCAGCAACGCCCACGCCATCGCCTGCGCCATCCGCCAGGCCGTCAACATGGTGGAGGGCGGCGTGGCCCCCGCCATCGAAAAGAAGCTGTCAGAAACGCTGAAAAGCGAATAACGCATCATCCGATGCGATACTCAATATTACAGAGGAGGACGAACCCAAATGACTTTTGACAAGGTAAAGGCCCTGATTTCCCAGCAGCTGAAAGTGCCCGCGGAGAAAGTGACCCCCGATGCCCGTCTGGTGGAGGACCTGGGCGCGGACAGCGCCAACGTGATGGTGCTGATCATGGAAGTGGAAGATCAGTTTGGCATCATGGTAGAGGACGACGCCATCATGACCCTGAAAACCGTGGCCGACGTTGTTGCCTACATCGATTCCAAGCTGTAATAAGCGCCCGCGGATGGAAAACAGGCTGCCATTTTCTTGCGCAGCCCGTTTTCTGTGCGCGGATAAGGAGTAAATACCGTGGATCTGTCTAAACTGGAAAACGCTCTGGGCTACCGCTTTCAGCGGCCCGCTTTGCTGCGGCTGGCCCTCACCCATCCCTCCTGCGGCGCGGAAAACAACCAGCGGCTGGAGTTTTTGGGCGACGCCGTACTGCAGCTTTCCATGAGCGACATCGTGTTCCGCGCCCATCCTGAGCAGGAGGAGGGCGGCATGACCTTCCTGCGCGCCCGCATGGTGCGGGAGGAAACGCTGTGCGCCGTGGCAAGGCATCTGAGCCTGGGGCAGTATATGCGCATGGATCATGGCTGCGAGCTCTCCGGCGGCAGGGATAGGCCCGCCGTGCTGGCGGACGCCATGGAAGCGGTGCTGGCGGCCATCTATCTGGACGGCGGCTTTGAGCCCGCCTCCCGGGTGGTGCGCACCCTGTGGCCCAAGGAGCAGGAGGTGTCCATGCCCGTGACGGACAACAAAACCGCCCTGCAGGAATATTTGCAGTCCAAGGGCTTCCCTTCCCCCGAATACCGCACCATGGCCGAGGAAGGCCCCGCCCATCTGAAGGTGTTCACCGAGGCGGTGTTCAACCAGGGCCAGGAGATTGGCCGGGGCAGCGGCGGCAGCAAAAAGAAGGCCGAGCAGGCGGCAGCCGGCGCGGCCCTAGAAGCATTGCGCAAAGCGGAGGATGGTAAATGAAGCTAAAAAAGCTGGAAATATTTGGCTTCAAGTCCTTTGCCCAGCGCACCGAGGTGCTCTTTAACGGCGGCATTACCGGCATCGTGGGCCCCAACGGCTCGGGCAAGAGCAACATCGGCGACGCCGTGAAATGGGTGCTGGGCGAGCAGAACCCCCGGGAGCTGCGCGGCGGCAGCATGCAGGACGTCATCTTCGGCGGCACCGAAAAGCGCAAAAAAATGGCCTATGCCGAGGTGACGCTGACCTTTGAAAACGATGACGGACAACTAAAAACCAATTACGCCGAGGTGGCCGTCACCCGCAGGCTGTACCGCAACGGGGACAGCGAGTATTTTCTCAATAAATCCGCCTGCCGGCTCAAGGATATCAAGGAGCTTTTCTATGATACCGGCGTGGGCAAGGACGGCTACAGCAATATCGGCCAGGGCCGTATCGACGACATCCTGTCCAATAAGAGCGAGGACCGCCGCGAGGTCTTTGAGGAAGCGGCGGGCATCAGCATGTTCCGCGTGCGCAAGGAGGAAGCCGAGCGCAAGCTGAACCGCACGCTGGAAAACCTGGACCGCGTGAAGGACCTGCTGGACGAGCTGGGCAGCCGCATCGATCCCCTGCACGAGCAGGCCCAAAGCGCCCTGAAATATCAGGAATTGTCCGGCAAGCTCAAGACCCTGGAAATGAACATCTTCCTGCTGAAGCAGGATAAACTGGCCGCCCGCATGCGGGAGCTGAACGACACCTGCGAGCAATTGCGGGACGCCCTGCTGCAGCACGAGGCCCGCTTGCAGGAAAACAGCCGCGAGCGCGCCGCCATCGACGAGGCGGTGCAGCGGCTGGACGACGCCATCGGCCAGGCCCGGGCGGAAAGCCGCCTGGCAACCGAAGAACTCCATCAGCTGGAGACCGCCCGGGACCGCATGCAGCAGCGGCAGGAAAACTTGCAGGCCGACATCGCCCGCCTGCGGGAGGATGCCGAGAACCGCAGTGCGCGGTTGGAGGAATTGAAGGAACTGTCCAACCAGGGGGACGACCAGGACGAAAGCGCTCAGCAGGCCTTGAAGGAGGCCCGGGAGGCGCTGGAGCAGGCGGAGACCGCCGCGGACGAGGCGTCCCTGGAGGCGGATCAGGCCGAAACGGCCCTGGACAAGCACAAGGCGGATATTTTGACCGCGGTGAACCGCCTGAGCGACGCCCGCAACACCCAGACCCAGAAGCAGGCCATGTGCACGCAGATGGAGGAATATCTGACCCGTCTGCGGGAAAACGAGACTGAATTGACCGCCCAGGGCGAGTCGCTGGAGCGCCAGCACCAGGACGCCCTGGACATGCAGCGCCAGGTCAATCAGGAATTGGACGAGGCCCGGGCGGAAGCCCAGCGGCTGGAAGCCAACGTGCGGGCCCTGGCATCTGAAAATGAAGAAAAGAACCGGCGCATGCAGCAGCTGGCGCTGAATCTGCAATCCGCCCGGGGCCGCCTCAAGACCCTGAGCGAAATGGCCCGGGACATGGACGGATACGCCAACGCCGTAAAGCGGGCCCTGCAATACGCCGCCAACGATCCCAAGGTCTGCGGCGTGGTGGCCCAGCTGATGCAGGTGCCCAAGGAACTGGAAGTGGCCCTGGACGCCGTGATGGGCGGCAGCCTGCAAAACATCGTCACCGGGGACGATGTGACGGCAAAGCGCATGATCGAATATCTGAAACGCGCCGAGGCGGGCCGCGCCACCTTTTTGCCCATCAACACCGTGCGGCCCTATTCGCTGAGCAATGAGGAGCGCCGCGTGCTGTCCATGCCCGGGTGTCTGGGCGTGGCCAGCGAGCTGGTGACCTACGATCAGCGCTATCGGCCCGTGGTGGAAAACCTGCTGGGCCGCACCGTGGTGGCGCAGAACCTGGACGCCGCCCTGCCCATCATGCGGGCGGGCCGTTACGCCTTCCGGCTGGTGACCCTGGACGGCCAGGTGATGCACTCCGGCGGCTCCATGACCGGCGGTTCCATGAAGGGCAAGACCACCAACTTTCTGTCCCGGGAGCGCGAGATCAAGGAGCTCTCCGCCCAGGTAAAAGAGGACGAACGGGCCCTGGAAGGGCTGCGGATGGACGTATCCCAGATGCAGAGCCGCCAGGCCGAAGCCAAGCGCCTGCGCAACGAAGCCATGGAGGCCATGCATCAGCAGGAGATCGCCGTGGCCCGGGAGCAGGAGCACGTGTTCAACGCGGCCTCCGAGCTGGAGGCCCACAGCCAGCGGCTGCAAAAGACTCAGGCGGCCATCCTGCAATTGACCGAGAGCATTGCCGAGATCAAGCAGGATCTGATTTCCCTGAGCCAGGGCACCGAGGACGCCGCGGTGGACCGGGAGGCCCTGGATCAGCGCACCGAGGAGCTGCAATCCGCCCTGCGCGCCGCCCGGGAAAAGGCCGACGCCCTGCGGGAGCAGGTGACCCAGCAGAAATTGCGCTACGCCGAGCTGGAGCACAGCATCGAAACCCTGCGGCGGGACAAGGCCCGCTGGAGCGAGGAGCAGGATACCCTGTCCCTGGCCATTCAGCGCATCGAGATCAAGATCCGCGAGCAGGAAAGCGCCCTGCGGGAGACCGAAAACCAGCATGCGGCCCTGACCGACGCTGTGCAAGAGCAAACCGCCGCCGTACAGTCCGCGGACGCGGAAACGGGAAGGCTGGAGCAGCAGCGCCAGGGCGAGCTGGATCGTCAGCGTGCCCTGATGCAGGAAAGCGAGGAGCTGCATGACCGGCACACCCGGGACGGCGACCAGCTGCATCGCACGGAGCTGCTCTATTCCAAGGCGGAAAACGAGCAGAACACCCTGGCGGAGCACATGTGGAACACCTACGAGGCCACCCTGGCCACCGCCGAGGAATATCGGCTGCCAGCAGGCGAATTCAGCCTGACGGCGGGCGAGCGGGACGCCAACGGATTGCGGAAGGAGATCCGCGAGCTGGGACCCATCAATCCCCACGCGGTGGAGGAATATACCGAGACCAAGGAACGCTTTGACGACATGTCCCGGCAGAAGGAGGACATGGAGAAGGCCGAGGCCGACCTGCGCGGGCTGATCAAGCGGCTGCTGGGCCAGATGGAACGGCAGTTCGTCACCGAATTCAACAAGCTGAACGGCTTTTTCCAGGAGACCTTCGTGCGCCTTTTCGGCGGCGGTCAGGCGGAGCTCAAGCTCACCGACCCGGAGGATCCCCTGGGCTGCGGCATTGAGGTGGTGGCCCAGCCGCCGGGCAAAAAGCTGCAATTGCTGTCCCTGATGTCCGGCGGCGAGCGCGCGCTGACCGCCATCGCCATCCTGTTTGCCATGCTGAAGGTGAAGCCGTCCCCCTTCTGCATATTGGACGAGATCGAGGCGGCATTGGACGAGGCCAACATCGGATATTTTGCCGATTACCTGGTGGAATTCGCCAAGACGACCCAGTTTGTGGTGGTCACCCACCGCAAGGGCACCATGGAGCGCTGCGACAGCCTGTACGGCGTGGCCATGGAGGAAAAGGGCGTAAGCAGCCTGGTAAGCGTGAATCTGGAAGACTACAAGGAATAAAGGAGGCAGCATCATGGGCTTTTTTGACCGGCTGAAAAAGGGACTGAGCAAATCCCGCGGCAACCTGACCGAGCGCGTGGACGAGCTGGTGGAAAACACCCCGGTGGTGGACGACGATTTTTATGAGGAACTGACGGATATCCTGCTTTTGTCCGACGTGGGCGTGAAGGCCAGCACCGAGATCATCGACGAGCTGCGCAGCCGCATCGAGGAAAAGAAGGTGAAGGACGCCCCCACCGCCAAGCAGATGTTCAAGGATCTGCTGACGGAGGAAATGAACATCAAGCGCCCGCCGCTGAGCTGGCCCATGGTGATGTTTGTGGTGGGCGTCAACGGCGTAGGCAAAACCACCACCATCGGCAAATTGGCCATGCGCTTCCAGGAGATCGGGCGCACCGTGATGCTGGCCGCCGCGGACACCTTCCGCGCCGCCGCGGACGAGCAATTGGCCGTATGGGCGGAGCGCGCCAACGTGCAGCTGATCAAGCACCAGCCCGGCAGCGACCCCGCCGCCGTGGTGTTTGACGCCGTGCAGGCCGCCAAGGCAAGGGGCATCGATCTGTTGATCGTGGACACCGCCGGGCGCATGCATAATAAAAAGAA
The DNA here is from genome assembly GCA_902781945.1 of uncultured Eubacteriales bacterium. Classification (GTDB taxonomy): domain Bacteria; phylum Bacillota; class Clostridia; order Christensenellales; family Aristaeellaceae; genus SFMI01. The sequence goes on from CACZLE010000011.1 coordinate 49,231, forward strand.
CCTGATGGACGAATTGGGCAAGATGCGCCGCATCATTGATCGGGAATACCCCGAGGCCGCCGTGCGCTGCATGCTGGTGCTGGACGCCACCACCGGCCAGAACGGCATCAACCAGGCCAAGATGTTCAAGGAGGCCGTGGAAATCAACGGCATCATCCTGACCAAGCTGGACGGCACCGCCAAGGGCGGCGTGGCCATCGCCATCCGCCGGGAACTGAACGTACCCGTGTGGTACATCGGCGTGGGCGAGGGCATCGACGACCTGCAGGCCTTTGAGGCCAAGGAGTTCACCGAGGCGCTGTTCTCGAAGTGAGGAAGGGAATACGCGCTTTCTGAAGAAATCCTCATGCCGTGAACGGCCCTACCATAAATGAAACAAAATCGTAGTTTCCGGGCGCAGAAAAGAGTATAATGAACACA
>CACZLE010000012.1 GCA_902781945.1 uncultured Eubacteriales bacterium
GCCGGATCAGCTTGTAGGCGTAGGACCTCGAGATTCCGAGTTCCTTTGCCACCTCATCTGCTCTCATAAACTGGTTTGCCATTCGTTCGTCCCTTTCTCTTGTGTCTATATTAAGCATTTCAGCTTAACTACATTCTCATTATACTAAACGCATATGCTTATGTCAACACCTTCTACAGACAAATTTCTAACTTATTTGTTAAATTTCCTCTTGACCATATTAAACGAATTTGCTATAATAAATCATCTTTTTCAAGAGGTGATTTTGATGGCGACAGGCGAACGCATCCGGTTCTTTCGCACCTTACGGGGGATGACGCAGAAGTATCTGGGACTTTTGCTGGGCTTTCCCGACAATTCGGCTGATGTCCGGCTGGCACAGTATGAATCCGAGGACCGCACACCAAAGGCTGATCTGACGGCTCAGCTGGCGGAAGCGCTGGATGTTTCTCCCAAAGCGATCGCTGTGCCGGAGATCGACACCATGGACGGACTGATGCACACTCTTTTCGCATTGGAGGATCGTAAGCTGCTTCGCATCACGAATGCGGATGTCCTGATCTGTCTCCGCGCCGAGATTTTTGACGGCGGTGTGCACGCTGCTGATCTGGATCAGCGGCTTCGTGCCTGGCAGGAGCAAACCGCTAAGCTGAAAGCCGGAGAAATCACGCAAGAGGATTACGACCGCTGGCGTTATCACTACCCTGCATTTGACGATACCAGTATCCGTGTTCCGATCCCGGCGGAAGAACCTGCGCGGTCCAAACGCGGCAGAAAACCGAAGAATAAAGACTGACACAAAAAGCCCTCCGATCTGTGGATGATGGGTCCACAGCGGAGGGCTGAATCATACAAATCTGTAGTTTTTCCTGATTTCGTTTTCCGTTATCAGTCTCTCAACCCCACAACCACCGGACATGGGGACGATGTAACCTTTTTCCGGAAAACTTTATCATTTCTTTATCAGAGCCACTTTGGAGAGGGCTGAAAGCGTTGTGGCATAAGGGGTTTCGCCATTCCGGCACTCATTCCCACTCGATTGTCGCCACGGGCTTGGGTGAGAGATCGTAGAGGACGCGGTTGACGCCGGGGACTTCATTGACGATACGGTTTGTGATCTTATGAAGGATGGCGTAGGGAATCTCCTCGATGGAGGCGGTGATGGCGTCCTGGGTATTGACGGCGCGGATGATGACGGGACGCTCCCAGCAGCGCTCATGGTTGCGGACGCCGGTGGAGCGGATATCGGGCACGATGGTGAAATACTGCCAGACGGTTTGGTCCAGGTGGGCGTTGGCGAACTCCTCGCGGAGGATGGCGTCGCTCTCGCGCACCTGCTCCAGGCGCTCGCGGGTGATGGCGCCCACGCAGCGCACGCCCAGGCCGGGGCCGGGGAAGGGCTGGCGATAGACCATGCTGTGGGGCAGGCCCAGGGCTTCGCCCACGGCGCGGACTTCGTCCTTGAAGAGCTGCTTCAGGGGCTCCACCAATTCAAACTTGAGATCCTCGGGCAGACCGCCCACATTGTGGTGGGATTTGATGTTTTTGGCGGTCTTGGTGCCGCTCTCCAGGATATCGGGATAGATGGTGCCCTGACCCAGGAAGGTAATATCGCTGAGCTTGCGGGCCTCTTCCTCAAACACGCGGATGAACTCCGCGCCGATGATCTTGCGCTTCTTTTCGGGATCGGACACGCCGGCCAGCTTGTTCAGGAAGCGATCCACAGCGTCCACATAGATCAGGTTGGCGCCCATCTCCTGCTTGAACACGCGGATGACCTGCTCGGGCTCTCCCTTGCGCAGCAGACCGTGGTTGACGTGCACGCAGGTCAGCTGATCGCCGATGGCCCGAAGCAGCAGGGCCGCCACCACGGAGGAATCCACGCCGCCGGACAGGGCCAGCAGCACCTTTTTATCGCCGATCTGGGCCCGCAGGGCAGCAATCTGATCCTCGATGAAGCCTTCCATGCTCCAGTTGCGGGTGATCTGGGCTTCGTCGATGAAGGAATCGATCATCTCGCGCTCGCGGCTATTCCAGGAGGGCGCGTTGACGCCGGAAACGGTGAAGGGGCAGCCCACGGCCAGCTTGGGAATATCCCATGCCAGCACGTCGGGATCGGCAATCAGCTCCTGTCCCTCAAAAGCGCGGTTGGGGCCGCCGTTATAAATGAGGCCTTTCAGGCCGGGGATGTTTTTCAGTTCAGCCAAAGTGGTGTCATGGACAATGATTTCGCTGTAAACGCCAGCCTTGCGCACGGCGCGGGCAATGCCGCTGTTGTCGCTGCTGCCAAAGTCCAGGATCGCAATTACGTCACGTGCCATAAAGACCCTCCCCTAAATGAGTGTACCTAAAAATTTACAATATTCTGGTCCTTATGTCAAGATATTATGCGAACATTTTTGATTTATTTGAAAAATTCATTCGCTTTTTGTGCGGATGGCAAAAAAGAATAAATAATTTTAAAAATAATGCTTGACAAAAAAGGGGAAAATGTGTATACTATCTTTCGCAGCGTTGAGCTGCAAGGCATTGGGGAATGGTGTAACGGCAGCACCTACGACTCTGACTCGTATTGTCAAGGTTCAAATCCTTGTTCCCCAGCCATCTGCCTCCGTTGTGTAGTGGCCTAGCACGCGGCCCTCTCAAGGCTGAAACACCGGTTCGAATCCGGTCGGAGGTGCCATCAAAGAGACGCTTGAGATCCAAGCGTTTTTTTGTTTTATATTTTTTGGACGTGACGTTTTCTTTCTCTCCTCCGTCTAATGGATGTAAGCTTACGAAGGGGTGAAGCACATGGACAAGGATTTCTTCGTGCGTCAGATCGACGCCCACGGCGGCATGCTGTACCGCGTGGCCTGGTCGATATTGCGCAACGACGACGACTGCAAGGACGCGCTGCAGGAAACGGCCCTGAAGGCCTGGCAAAAGCGATCCGCCCTGAAGGATGAACGGTATTTCCGCACGTGGATCGTCCGGATACTCATCAATACGTGTTACGACACGCAAAGAAAGCGCCGCCGCACCGTCTCTATAGAGGAAATCCAGGAACCGGCCTGTCCCCCGCCCGATCCCTCGCTGGCCCTTGCCCTGGAAGCCCTGCCGGAAAAGCTGCGGCTGCCGCTGACGCTGTGCTATTCCGAGGGCATGAGCTACGCCGAGATCGCGCGGGCGCTGCATCTCCCCCAGGCCACCGTGCGCGGACGCATCCACCGGGCAAAAGAACAACTGAGAAAGGAGCTGGACGCAGAATGAAGCGCAGCATGGATGAATTGAACCTGCGGGACGCCTTCCGGCCCATGCCGGACGCCTGCCGCGCCGCGCTGATGGACGCCGCCCGCTCCGTCAGGGAGGAAGAAAAAATGAAACGCTTTACTTTCCGCACCGTTCTGATCGTCGCATTGGTGCTTATCCTCACCACTGCCGCGGCGCTGGCCTCCGGCAAGATCTTCGGCTGGACGGATTTCTTCGGCAGCAGCTATGGCACCCAAGTGCCCAAGGCTGCCCAGGAAATCATGCAGCATACCGAAAAGCAGCAAAGCGAAACTCTGGGCGGCGTCATCTTTACGCCCCACGAGCTGTACGCGGACAAGCATATCGTAATGGCGGCCATCGAAGGACGGCTGCCCGAGGGTGAAAAGGGTATCGTGTGCAGCGAGGATTACTATGATCCTATTTACGCCAACGGAGAAAACGGCAGGGCCGTGGCTGAGCGGCTGGGCGTTGATCCCGCCACCACCTGGATCGACGCCGCCAGGCAGCTCAATCTCCCCCTGTACGCCGTGGAAGCGACGCTGGATGTGCCGACAGAATATACCGAAAGCGAAATGATGTTCGATGCCATGTACAACGAGGACGGCAGCATCACCTATTTCTCCGTGCAGCCGCTGAACGGCAAGCTCGAAAGCGGAAACCTGGATTGTGAAATCTATCTGTTTGTAACAAAGATCAACCCGGAAAATGCCGACGAGAAGCCCGAGGAGCGGGATCGGATGGCCCTCTCCATTCCCCTGGCCACGCCCACGGAAACCATCGCCTATGATCTGAAAGAGGACTATGTGTCCTACGGCATGAAGCTGGATTCCGTGTACGGCGAGCTGACCCCTGCCGGGCTGTACCTCTACGCTGATTTCACCGCCCAGGACGATATGACGGTAGAGCAATATTACGAAAAGGGACAGGTGCTGCCCATGTGGTTTGACGAAAAGGGGCAGTATTACGACTTCGGCATGAACGGGACCTATATCCTGGATACGGAGGATTGGCCCCGGATGCACACCATGGGCTTGATCAGCGTGGACAGCATTCCCGATACGCTGGTGCTGGCCCTGGAGGACGACAATCTGGGCGGCGGCGAGCCCGCGCCCCGCATCACCCTGACCAAGTAAACACGATCCGCGCCGCCCTTCATATGGAGGACGGCGCTTTTTTGAAGGAGCGGCTATGCATTTCAAAACAGTCTGCGCAATCATCGGCATCATTCTGCTGCTGTGCCAGATCGGATTTGGCGAAAGAGTGGAAAAGCCGGTATTGGTCGTCTATGAACCCCAGGAAGCGCTGATAAAACAATGGAAGAAATCGGATCGCTTTGTCTTTGAGGGCGGCAGTTACGATTGGCGTGTGCCGCTATCGGAACATCTGCGGGGAGACAATCCGCCCGATCTGATCACGCTGAATACCCGCAATGCGCAATATCAAACCCTGATCAAGGAGAATCTGCTGGCCGATTTATCTCAGGATGGGCAAGTACAGGCGGCTTTCAGGCGGCTTCGGCCTACTTTTCAATCCATGTTCCGTTCGCCGGACGGCAAAATATACGGCATGCCCTTATTGATAGGCATGAACGAATGCGCTTACTGGCTGCCGGAGAATTGGGAAGCCGCCGGATTGGAGACAGCAGCCGCGCCGGGCAGCTATGTGGATTTATTGGGTTTTCTGGAGGATTGGCTCCTGCACCCGCAAACCGGATTTCGCATCCTGCCAAAATCGGAGCTGGCGGACGGCATGACCCACGCCCGCTGGCTGCTGAACCTGTTGATCCCTCTCTGGGACGCCCAGGCGCAATACCAGGGGCATGGGACAAAATTTAACGATCCGGCGTTTGCCGCCCTGATCGCGCGTGCCGTGGAGATTGGTCAGGCGCTCGATCAAATTGCCTGGGAGGATGGCGCAAAGCCGCTTTTCTCCTGCCTTTCCTGCCGCGGCGTGACCTTGGGCGGCGAAAAAGTGACCCTGGGCAACCTGATCCCCGCCCGCATCGACGTCACGCAGGAAAAGCTGATGCTGTTTGGCGCTACCCTGATCTGCGTTCGGGCGGGCAGCGCCTGGGAAAAAGAAGCCATCCCCTATGCGGCTAAGATCAGTACGGCGCAGCCTGATTGGGCGCGGGTGATGCTGTACGCGGACGAATCCCCGGATAGTTGGAACGCGGCGAACCCGCGGTATCCGATCACCGCCGCCTGGCTGGAGAGCCTGGATGAATGCGCCTATACTCCGTTTCTGGCAAGCCGCATGACATACGGCTGCGATTTGGACGATCTTTTCCGGCAACTGCTGAATGGAAATATCTCCCCCGCTTATTTCTGCCAAGAGTTGGATGCTTTTTATCACGAGCCTTTATCAGAACGCAATTTATAGCAACAAAAAACGCCCTCCGGAAAACCGGAAGGCGTATTTTTGCTTATGTTATTGGGCTTCCTGGGTCAGCAGCGCAATGCTGCGCAGGGCTTCCCTGTGGGTCAGGATCATGTCCAGCCCCAGGTACTCCTTGATATCCTCCAGCACCTTGGCCACGTGCTTGTCCGCCCGCTCCACCAGGCTGTCCTCGGGCTCGTTTTCCCGATCATCCCGCTGGCAAACCATCACGCGGATATTGCGGGGGGTGAGCACGGCCACCTGATAATAAAGATCCTCATAATAGCGGCCAAAGAAATTGTTGCGCAGGGCCTTTTCCAGCCGCTCGCTGCCATAATGCCATTGGAAATTGAGGTATACCTCGCCCTGGGGCAGATCGAACTCGTAGACCACGCACTGCTTGGTGAGGGACAAATGGGAGCGCAGCATCTCAAGCCGGGCGCGCAGCTCCTTTTCGCTGGTGACTTCGCCCGCCAGCAGATTGTGGGTCAATTCGTCCCGCAGGATGGACATGATGGCTTTTTCATCATAGACCTCGTCCGCATAGTCCCCGTGCAGGCGATCCAGCACCTTTTGCATGTCGTGCAGAATGGCGATCTGCGCCTCCGGCTTGCGCCGGATCTCAAAGATGGGCAGACTGGGGCGGATATTGTTGAGGTAATTGCTGAGCTTGCGGGCCTCGCTGCTGCTGAGCATGTAGGCGACGCAGTCCACGCGCTTGGTTTCCATGGCATCGATTGCCTGCTCCGCCGTGCTCACGATCATAGGGGGCTTGAAATTCAGGGTCTCCCACTCCATGGTGCTGTTCACGCGGTCCAGCACCGTCGGTTCGTTGGTCACTACCAGAAGTCGGTACATGCTCCATCCTCCAATAAAGAGAAATTTCAGCACTATCCATTATACATAAATTCAGTTTTTTTGCAATCATTTTAGAAAGATTTACATGGAAAAGCGCATTTTTGTCTGTTTCGTCTCATAGGCTGAAAGCGAGGTGATGCCCATGGCAAAGCAGAACGCCGAAGCGCCGGTCCCGGCTCGGCCCCACGCCCTTACGCTGGAAAACAGAAAAACGCTGTCGCTTACAGGCGTAAAAGAAGTGACCGCCTTTGATGAAAAGCAGCTGGCCCTGCAAACCGAAGGCGGGCCGCTGATCATCGACGGCAGCGACCTGCACGTCACAACGCTGCTGCTGGAGGAGGGCCGCGTGGCCATTTCCGGGCAGATCAACGCCCTGACCTACACCGGACGGGGCGGCAGCCGCCGGGGTCTGGGCGCGCTGCTGGGCGGATGATCCTGTGGGAGACCGCCTTTCAGGCGGAAACGTTTCTGGCCTTTCTGGCCGTGGGACTGGCTTCGGCGCTGCTCTGTGATCTGGCTTCTCCCGCGCTGCGCTCGTCCTCTGTCGCCGCGCACGTCGCGGCGGATTTTTTGCTGTGCGCCGCCACGGGGATCCTGTGCTTTTTCGCCCTGGCGCTGACGGGTCGGGACAGCCTGCGGCTCTATATGGTCCTGGCCCTCTTTGGCGGCGCGGCCCTCTACCGGCTGGGCATCCGCCGGCTGATCGCTTTTCTCTGGAAAATATGCGCAGGAAAAAGGAAAAAACCGGAGCGCGGCGAATAATAAATGTTACCAAAGTTTTCAGGAGGGTATCATGTCCAAGCGTCTGCCCGGCAGTCTGTTGGATCGGCTGTTTTCCCTGCGGGTGCGCCCGCTGGTGCTGGTCTGCGCCCTGTTCGTCATCATTTCCCTGGGCGTCATGACCATCAACCAGGCCAATGAGAACAACGTGCGATTGGAAAACAGCGTCACGGACCTGCGCATCGCCCGCGACCAGCAATACAAGGAATACAAGCGATTGCAGAGCGAACTGGAGATCGTGGAGACCGACGATTACATCATCGCCAAGGCCAGGCAGCTGCACGGCTATATGATGCCCGGCGAAAAGCTGTTTGTGATCAAGAATCCCGAGGCGCTCTACGGGGAAACCCAGGAGCCCATCCAGATGTACGTGGTGGAGGATACAGACCTGAATGAATAAGGCCGCCGTTATCGTGATCGGCTCCAATTCCACCCGCTGCGTCACAGCCGATCTGGACAATTTGCACGCAAATCCCATCCGCAGGCGCGTGGAAACGCGTCTGTTTTTGGGTATGGAAGAGAACAGGCTCTCGGAAGCCTCCATGCGGGACACGCTGGCGAGCATTGAAGCCTTAATGCTGGAGGCGGATGCGCCGGTGCTGGGCATATACGCCACCAGCGCCGTGCGGGATGCCGCCAACGCCGATCTGCTGGCGCAAAGGATGGAGCAGCGCTTTTCCCTGCCCCTGACCATCCTGTCCGGCCCGGAGGAGGCCGCCGCTTCCTTTTATGGGGCCGCGGGCGACGAGGCCGCCGGGGTGGTGGATATCGGCGGCGGCTCCACGGAATTCGCCATCGGAGAAAACGGCGTGATCCGGCAGGCGATCTCCCTGCAGTTGGGAGCCTCCCGGCTGTTCAAGGCCCATCCCATCCATGCGGAAAAGGACGTTGCTCCCGCCCGGAAAGCCGTCCTGCAAACCCTGAACGCGCTGCCCGAGGTTTTGCTGCGTCACGATGGCATTTCTGCCTTTTATTCCGTGGGCGGCACGGGCACGGCCTGCGCCATGCTGGCGATGCAGGTAAAGGATAAAGTGCTGTGCGAGGGCTATCATCTGACGCCCGACACGCTGAACGCCCTATTGCGGCTCGTGGCCGCCACGCCCCGGGAGCAGCGGGCGGCCATCCCCGGTTTTCCCGCCACCCGCATCGACATCCTGCCCACGGGCATGGCCATCCTGAGCGCCGTCATGGAAAGGCTGCAACTAAGTGAAATCACCGTCACCCAGTGCTGCAACGCGGACGGCCTGCTGCGCCGGGCCGCCCTTTGCCGGACTTGAAGGGTCCGGCTTGTTTTTTTGCGCGTTTTTCGGTATAATAGGAATGTTGCGAAGGAAGGAGGTGGTTCCATGCGCTATCTGCGCCGTTTCGTCTGGTATATCGCGTCCAGGCTGTTTATCGTGCTGATATTGATCGGCATCCTGACGGTCACCTTTTATTACGCCATGAACGCCACCAACATCTATGTGGTCATCAAGGACGGCATGGCCCGGCGGGCGCAGGTGATCATGATGGACGAGCCTCTCTCCTCCCTGGACAGCTATTTTACCGATACCTGGATCGAACGGGACCCTCTGCTGCAAAGCGCGGTGAACGGCACGGGACCGTATCAGAACGTCAGCGTGACGGGCTTTGACCACCGCGTCTCCCTGAGCCGCGTATGGTGCTGGCCCTGGGAAAGCACGGCCTCCGCCGTCGTCACCGAGCGTATCCCCTCCATCGACGGCAAGTCCGTCACCGGCAGCGTGCCCGCCTGGGAAGGCGGACAATACACCATGATACTGACCCGCGAAAGCGGCAACTGGAAAATACAGGACATCACAGAAGCGGCACGATGAACAAGCAACCCATCCTCGCCCTGGCTCCCATGGCGGGCATCAGCGATTGGCCCATGCGCACGCTGTGCGTGGAGCAGGGCTGCAATTATACCACCACGGAGATGGTCAGCGCCCAGGGCTTTCTGACCGCCCCCAGCACGCTGAACGTATACAAATATCTGCTCGCCATCGGCCCGGCCGAGCCGCCGCCTGTGGTGCAGATCTTTGGCCGCAGGCCGGAGCTCATGTCCGAGGCGGCCAAAAGGCTAAGTGATACCGGGCTTTTTTCCGGTGTGGACATCAATATGGGCTGTCCGGCCCAGAAGGTGACCGGCGGCGGCGCGGGCAGCGCCCTGATGCGGGATCTGCCCCTGTGCGCGGAGATCATCTCCGCCGTGCGCAAGGCTACTCCCCTGCCCGTCAGCGTAAAAATGCGGCTGGGCTGGGATGAGGCGCATATCACGGCGCCCGAGCTGGCCCGTATCGCCCAGGAATGCGGCGCGGATCTTTTGACGGTGCACGGGCGCACCAGGAGCCAGCAGTATTCCGGCCACGCGGACTGGGAGCAGATCGCAAGCGTCAAAAGCACGGTGCGCATTCCCGTGCTGTGCAATGGTGACGTGAATTCCGCCCAAAGCTGCCTGGAGGCCCTGCGCGTCACGGGCTGCGACGGCGTGGCCATCGGGCGGGGCGCCCTGGGCAATCCCTTTGTGTTCGCCCAGATCCAGGCCGCCTTAAAGCATGAACCGGCGATCATTCCCGACGATGACCAGATCGTGGCCACCGCCATCCGCCACGGCACAATGATGCTGGAATGGAAGGGCGAGCGGGCCGCTGTGCTGGAGATGCGCAAGCACCTGTGCTGGTACATCCACGGCAAACGCGGCGCGGCCCAGCTGCGCACCCGCATCACGGCGTTGGACACCATGGAAGCGGTTTTTTCGCTGCTGCGGGAATTTGCCGAGCTGCAAAAAAATGTTGACAAGCCCTGCGGTTCATGATATCCTTATGAAGAATTCCGATTGAATTAGTCGGATATCCGGGAGGCAAAGAAATTTGAAGCTGTCAACACGCGGAAAATACGGGCTGAACGCCATGGTGTACCTGGCGCAGAAGGCCCAGGAAGGGCCGCAGCCCCTGCGGGCCATCGCCCAGAGCAACCTTTTGCCCGATCAATATCTGGAGCAATTGCTGGGCTGTCTGCGCAAGGCGGGGCTGGTGAACACGGTGCGCGGCGCTCAGGGCGGCTATCAGCTGGCCAAGCCCGCCAGCGAGATCACCGTCGGGCACATCATCGACGCCATGGAGGGGCCCCTTCATCTGTCGGAATGCGCCATCGAGAGCGAGCCCACCTGCCCCAACAGCGACACCTGCCCCACCCGCCGCGTCTGGGAATACCTGACCGACAGCATCAACAGCCTGCTATACAGCATCTCGCTTCAGGATATGCTGGAAACAAAGGAGATGGAACGATTTGAACCGCATCTACATGGATAACGCCGCCACCACCGCCGTCAGCCCCGCCGTGCTGGAAAAAATGATGCCCTATTTTACCGATATTTACGGCAACGCCAGCAGCATCCACAGCACGGGCCGGGACGCCCGCCGCGCCCTGGAGGAAGCCCGCCGCAAGGTGGCCGAGGTGCTGAACTGCAAGCCCAACGAGGTTTATTTTACCTCCGGCGGCAGCGAGAGCGACAACTGGGCCATCAAGGGCACAGCCTTCGCCCAGCGCAAGAAGGGCAACCACATCATCACCTCCGCCATCGAGCATCACGCCGTGCTGCACACCTGCCAGTGGCTGGAAAAGCAGGGCTTTACCGTCACCTATGTGCCGGTGGACGAATTCGGCCAGGTCAATCCCGCGGACGTGGAGAAGGCCATCACCGATCAGACCATTCTGATCAGCATCATGGCCGCCAACAACGAGATCGGCACCCTGCAACCCATCAAAGAAATCGCCGCCATCGCCCATCAGCATAAGGTGCTGTTCCATACCGACGCCGTGCAGGCGGTAGGCGCGATCCCCGTGGACGTACAGGACATCGGCTGCGATATGCTGAGCCTGTCGGCCCATAAATTCCACGGTCCCAAGGGCGTGGGCGTGCTCTATATCAAGCAGGGCACCCGCATCGATAATTTCATGCACGGCGGCGCTCAGGAGCGCGGCAAGCGGGCCACCACGGAGAACATTCCCGGCATCGTGGGTCTGGCGGAGGCCATCACCCTGGCCGCCCAGAATCTGGAAGAAAAATCCGCCCGCATCGCCGGACTGCGGGATCAGCTGATCGAGGGACTGACCGCCATCCCCTACGTGCGGCTCAACGGCCATCGCACCAACCGCCTGCCCAACAACTGCAATATCTCCATCCGCTTTGTGGAGGGCGAAGCCCTGCTGCTGCGGCTGGATCTGGCGGGCATCGCTGCGTCCAGCGGCTCTGCCTGCACCAGCGGCTCCCTGGACCCCTCTCACGTGCTGCTGGCCATCGGCCTGCCCCATGAGATCGCCCATGGCAGCCTGCGCTTCTCCCTGTCCGACACCACCACCCAGGAGGAGGTCGATTACGTGCTCAAGACCGTGCCCGGCATCGTGGAGGTGCTGCGTTCCATGTCCCCGCTGTACGCTGATTTTATGGAGGGTCAAAAATAATGTATTCCGATAAGGTTTTGGATCATTTCAGCAATCCCCGCAACGTGGGTGAAATTCCCGACGCCGACGGCGTGGGCACCGTGGGCAACGCCAAATGCGGCGACATCATGCGCATGTACCTGAAGGTGGACGATAACGGCATCATCACCGATGTGAAGTTCAAGACCTTCGGCTGCGGCGCGGCCATCGCCACCAGCAGCATGGCCACCGAAATGGTGAAGGGCAAGAGCCTGAAGGAAGCATTGAAGCTGACCAATGCCGCCGTGGCGGAGGCCCTGGACGGCCTGCCCCCCGTCAAAATGCATTGCTCCCTGCTGGCGGAGGAAGCCGTAAAGGCCGCGGTGGAGGACTACATGAAAAAGCATCCCGAGGCGGTCATCGACTGACCTTGGGCAAATATCCCCTGGAGGAAGAACATGCCGGATATCCATGGCAATCTGGAGGGCGTGCGCAAAAGCACCATTGCCGAGCTTCAAACCCTCTATGACTACCCCATAGGACGCGACGAATACCTGCCCCAGGAGCTTGCGGGCATCCTGGGCAGGTATTCCTGCGCTTTAAACAGAGAAATTTCCCTCTATATCAGCCGGGAAGGCGAAGTGATCGACATCACCGTGGGCGATACCGCCAGCGTGCCGCTGAGCGATGTCCGCCTGCGCCGGAGCCAGAAACGGCTGTCCCGGGTGCGGTGCGTCCATACCCATCCCAGGGGCAGCGCGGAGCTGAGCGACGTGGACATCACCGCGCTCAAATCCCTGTGGCTGGACAGCATGTGCGCCCTGGGCGTGGACACCGAGAGCAATATCACCGGCGTGCAGGCCGCCTTCCTGCATGAGCGGGTGAACGGCGAGCCTCAGCCCGTGTGCACGCCCATCCTGTCCCTGCGCCGCCTGCCCCAGGAGGGCTGGATGGATGAAATCGCCCTGTCCGATCAGCGGGTATTGCAGGGCGAGGACAAGCGGGAGGACGACCTGCCCGAGCGCGCCCTGCTGGTGGGTATCGACAGCAATGAATCCCTGGACGAATTGGCCGCCCTGGCGGAGAGCGCCGGGGCCGAGGTGGTGGGCCGCTCCTTCCAGCGCAAGACCCGGCCCGATACCGCCACCTATGTGGGCAGCGGCAAGGCCGAGGAGCTGGCCCTGGACGCCCAGGCGCTGGAGGCGGACGTCATCATTGTGGACGATGAGCTGACCGGCGCGCAGCTGCACAACCTGGAGGATATCCTGCGGGTCAAGGTGGTGGACCGCACCACGCTGATCCTGGATATCTTCGCCCAGCGGGCCCGCACGGCGGAGGGCCGATTGCAGGTATCCCTGGCCCAGCTCAAATATCAGAGCAGCCGCCTGATCGGCCAGGGCCTGGTGCTGTCCCGCCTGGCGGGCGGCATCGGCACCCGGGGCCCCGGCGAAAGCAAGCTGGAAATCGACCGCCGCCGCATCCGGGAAAAGATCACCCAATTGCGGCGGGAGCTAAGCGAGCTGGAGAGCCAGCGCGCCCTGCGCCGCAAGGCCCGGGAAAAGAGCGCCATTCCCGTGGTGGCTCTGGTGGGCTACACCAATACCGGCAAATCAACGCTGCTCAACCGCCTGTCCGGGGCGGATGTCTATGTGCAGGATCGGCTGTTCGCCACATTGGACGCTGTTTCCCGCAACGTCAAATTGCCCGACGGCGGCGAATTTCTGCTGGTGGACACGGTGGGCTTCATCCGTAAGCTGCCCACCGAATTGGTGGAAGCCTTCCACAGCACGCTGGAGGAAGCCGCCCTGGCGGACGTGCTGGTGCTGGTGGGCGACGCCTCATCGCCCGATATGCTCAGTCAGCACGCGGTGGTGGAGGACGTATTGGCCAAGCTGAACGCCACGGGCCAGCCCCGCATCGACGTATTGAACAAATGCGACAAGGCCCCGGCGGAGGAATTCGCGCCCCTCCCCCACGCCGTGCGGATATCCGCCATGACGGGCGAGGGCATTGACGATCTGCTGGCCGCCATCGCCAAGGCCCTGCGGGGCAGCGAATGCAAGGTCAGCGTGCTGGTGCCCTTTGATCAGTATGCCGTCATCGGCGAGATCCGCCAGCAGGGCCGGGTGCTTTCCGAGGAATACCTGGAAAACGGCACGAAGGTCACCGCCATGATGGAGCCCGCCGCCTATGGCCGTCTGGCCGCCCGGTATCCCGATATCATGGCAGGAAGCGGCGCATGATCGCCCAATTGACCGCCCTGCTGATGGCCCTGCTGACGGCTTTCTCCGTGAGTCTGGACACCCTGGCCGCGCAGATGGCTCCGGAAGGCTATTTGATGCTGGTGAACCGGGATTACCGCCTGCCCGCGGAATATGTGCCGGAGGATCTGGTCTATCCTCAGGTGAAGCATTCCAGCAGCGCCTATCAGATGCGCTCGGACGCCGCCGCTGCGCTGGAGGAGCTGTTTGCCGCCGCCAAGGAGGAAGCGGGGCTGACGCTGTACGCCCATTCGGGCTATCGCAGCTATGCCACCCAGCGGGACATCTATCAGCGCAAGATCAGAAATACCAAGAATTTGGAAAAGGCGCGGCTGCTGGTGGCCGATCCAGGAGCCAGCGAGCATCAGCTGGGCCTTGCCATGGACGTGAAAAACAAGCCCAATATGGCGCTGAACGCCGCCTTTGGCAAGACCAAAGAGGGCCTTTGGCTGGCGGAAAACGCATGGCGGTTTGGCTTCATCATCCGCTACAAGGCCGAATGGACGGACATTACCACCTATGCCTACGAGCCCTGGCACGTCCGCTATGTGGGCAAGGAGCACGCCGCCATTTTACAGGAATTGGATATTCCCCTGGAATACTATGTGGAAATGCTGCGCGACACAAAAGGAGAGCAAGAATGAAAAAGCTGCTGTGCGTGTTCATCATACTGTGTCTGCTGCCCCTGGCGGCTATGGCGGAGGACTGGGGCTATGCCATCTCTCCCCTGACCCTGCGCAACAGCGACGGCTATCTGACCTTGGCCAACCGGGATCATCTGCTGGACAGCGACTACACCCCGGAGGACCTGGTGAACGTGACGGCCAAGCACGTCAGCGGGCATTTTCAATTGCGGAAGGCCGCCCATGAGGCCCTGCTTGCCATGTTCGCCGCCGCCAAAGAGGACGGCTGTACTCTTTACGTCAAGAGCGCCTACCGCAGCTATCAGATCCAGAACACCATGTACTACAACCGCTTGAAAAAGAACAACGGCAAGGATGACGGCTGGGTCAGCTATCCCGGGGCCAGCGACCATCAGACCGGGCTGGGGCTGGACGTGCTCAATTACGCCTGGACCCAGAAGGACGGCATGAACGCCGAATTCGGCAACACGGCGGAAGCCCAGTGGATGGCTGCCCATTGCCACGAATATGGCTTTGTGATCCGATATCTGGCGGGCAAGGAGGAAATCACCGGCATTCACTATGAGCCCTGGCATCTGCGCTATGTGGGGCCGGAATGCGCCGAATATATGTACGAAAACAACCTGTCCTTGGAGGAATTCACCGAAGAATGGCAGGCCTATATCGCCTCCTACAACGCCGCGGGCGGCGATTTTGAGGCCTACTGCAAGGCGCTGACCACCCTGCCGGAGCCTGTGACCACCGGCGAAACCGACGAGGACGGCGACGCCGAGGTTTCTTTCTTCGGCCTGTGATCCGGGAGGAGGAACGCCATGCTCTCTTTGCGCGATAAGCTGCGGGCCACCCAGACCGCGCCCCGCCGCCCCGCACCCGTCCGCGCCGCGGCGCAGGATTGCTATGTGCGGGAAACCCGCTTTCCCCTGCCCGAGGGTACCCGCCTGCCGGACGGCATGCTCTCCCTGATGCAGGGGGACCCGACCATCCCCTGCCATGTGGACCCGGAGCGGCTGCTGTTTCTGGATACGGAGACCACCGGACTGTCCCATGGCGCGGGCACCGTGGCCTTTCTGGTGGGCGTGGGCGAGATCGAAAACGGCCAATTGACCGTCCGTCAATACCTGATGCGGGATTACGACGAGGAGCCTTTCGTGCTCAAAAGAGTGCAGCAGGATCTGAGGGCCTGCCAGGCGCTGGTGACGTACAACGGGCGGAGCTTTGATATGCCGCTTTTGCAGACCCGCTTCGTCATGCAGCGCATGCCCTTTGACAGTGACCGCATTCCCCACGCGGACCTGCTGCACACGGCCCGGCGGGTATGGAAGCTGCGGCTCAAGCGGTGCAACCTGGGCACGCTGGAGGAACTGATCTTCCACGAGCCCCGGGAGGACGATCTGCCGGGAGCCGAAGTGCCGCAGCGGTATTTCGATTATTTGAAGCAGCACGACTTTTCGCTATTGGAGGACATCCTCAAGCACAATGCCCAGGATATCGCCAGCCTGGCCAGGCTGCTTTTTAAACTTTGCCAGCTGCACGAAAATCCGCTGTCCGCCGAGCATTTGCAGGACATCTACAGCTTGGGGCGCGTGTATGAAAAGCGCGGAAGGCAGCAGACCGCCCGCATGTGCTATCGGGCCGCCGACGCGGGCAGCATGAGCGCCCTGAGCCGGGAAAGGCTGGCGGATAATCTGCGAAGGGAAAAGCGTCCCCGGGACGCGGCGGACATCTATGAAAAGATGATCGCCAGCCGTCAGGGCGGGGTGAAGCCCTACATCGCCCTGGCCAAGCTGCTGGAGCATCGGCTGGGCAATCCCGAGGCCGCCGCCACGGTGGCCCGGCGCGGGCTGCTCTATCTCAGCGACCTGCCGGAGGGCAGCTACGCCCCCGCGGATTTTGAGGATCTGACCCGCCGTTACGCACGGCTTTTGCAAAAGGCCCGCCCGCAGGGTTGATTTTCCGTTGATGATCATGATATATGCTGATATCGGAGGTAGATAAACATGGGACTGATGGATAATTTCAAGATGCGCAACGCCCTGATCCAGCACCGGAAGGGCAACGTGGCCGCGGCCCGGGCCGTCTATGAGGAGCTGTACGCCAAGGGCGTGCTGGCCTCGCAGTACATGGTGTCCTGGACCTATATCCTGCTGCGGGAAGGCGGCGAGGAGAATTATAAAAAGGCCAAGGAAATCCTGGCCAAGGCCCAGAAGGCCCCCGACCTGACGCCCCAGCGCCGCACCGATCTGCTGGTCAATTTCGCCGTGGCCGATTACAAGCTGGGCAATCTGGACAAGGCTGTCGAACTGCTGGAGCGCGTGCATCAGAAATCCCCCAGCGGCGAGACCTACGGCGCCCTGGGCTATCTGTACATCGAGCAGGGCGACGCCGAAAAGGCGCTAAAGTTTAACCTGGACGCCCTGGAATACGACGACGAGGACCCCGTGATCCTGGACAACATCGGCCAGATCTATTACCGGCTGATGGACGATAAGGAAAAGGCCCTGGAATACTTCAACAAGGCCCACGAGCAGAAGCCCGGCCAGATCGACACGCTGTGGTTCCTGTCCCGCTACGACCTGGAGGCGGGCAAGAAGGACGAGGCCATCGACAAGCTGGAAACGGCCCTGGGCGGCCGCTTCTCCCCCCTCAACCACGTGACCAAGGCCATGGTGGAGGAGGAAATCGCGCGCATCCGCGGATAAAGGAGGACAAGCGCGCATATGCTCTCCTGAAAGCAGGAGGGATCGTTATGAAGAATCGTTTTCGCGTCCTCGCCCTTTTGCTGGCGGGGATTTTTGCGTGTCTGACCGCTCTGCCCGTCCATGCCGCGCCGCTGGAAACCTCGGCCCCGATCGCCCTATCGGCCCCGGCCTATCAGCTGATCGAGGCGGACACGGGCACGATCATCTTTGAAAAGAACGCAGACGAACGGCGGCAGGTGGCCTCGGTGACCAAGCTGATGACGCTGCTGCTCCTGCTGGAGGAGATCAATCAGGGGCGTTTGTCGCTGACGGATACGGTGACCGTCTCCAAGACCGCCGCGGCGGCCATCGGCTCCACGGCTCTGTTGGACGCGGGCTCCGCCTATCCGGTGGAGGACCTGCTGCGAGCCACCGTCGTGGCCAGCGGCAACGACAGCGCCGTGGCCCTGGCCGAGCACCTGGCGGGCAGCGAACAGGCCTTTGTGGAGCGGATGAACCAAAAGGCCGCGGACATGGGCCTGCAAAACACCCATTACGTCAACTGCACCGGCCTGCCTGCTCAGGGCCAATACACCTGCGCCCGAGACGTTGCAACTGTCGCCTGCGCCGTGGCCCGGTATCCGCTGTACTTCACCTATTCCTCCCTATGGCTCTCGACCCTGACCCATCCCTCGGGCCGGGTCACCGATCTGACCAACACCAACCGGCTGGTGCGCTTCTATCCCGGCTGCGACGGCATGAAGACCGGCAGCACCAACGAGGCCAAATACTGCATGGCCGCCACCATGGAGAAGGACGGCATGCGGCTCATCGCCGTGGTGCTGGGGGCGGAAACCAGCCAGAAGCGCTTCGACGATGCCCGGGCCATGCTGGATTACGGCTTTTCGGCCTATCAGCGCACCCAGGTGATCGCCGCCGGGGACCTGACGGGCTATCAACTGCCCGTGACCCGCAGCAGCCGGGACACCGTGGATATCGCCGTGGGCAAGGGCTTATCGATGCTGCTGCGCCCGGGGCAGGCGGAAAAGCTACGGGTGGAATTGACGCTGCCCGAATCCGTCCAGGCGCCCATGGCGGCAGGCACCCAGGTGGGCTCCGCCCGGGTGCTGCTGGACGGGGCGGTGGTGGCCGTGCTGCCCGCCGTGCTGGCCCAGGACGTGCGGCTGCCGGGCTTCCTGGAGGGCTTCCTGCGCATCCGGGAGCAATGGCGATAAAACTTGAAACTTGCCAATCCCCCGCACATGGAGTATAATTGTGCGGAGGATTTTCTTTTGAGGAGGCTCTCTTTTTGCTGGATTGGATGCGCACGGATCCCCTGGGATTCTTTACCTTTATGCTCTACCGCGCCCCGGCGGTGCTCATCGCCCTGACGCTGCATGAGATTAGCCACGGCTATGTGGCCTACCTTTGCGGAGACCGGACGGCCAAGGACATGGGGCGGCTGTCCCTGAACCCCTTCAAGCACCTGAGCCTGGTGGGCACCGTCATGATGTTCACCGTGGGCATGGGCTGGGCCAAGCCGGTGCCGGTAAACCCCAACAACTACCGCCACGGCCGCAGGGACGACTTTTTTGTGTCCATCGCGGGCGTGACGATGAATTTTATCCTGTTTACTTTCGCCACGCTGATGATGGTGATCATCAACGAAAAGCTGTGGGACCCGCGGGTTTTTGCGTTCGGCGCCCCCCTGACCACCCGGACGGATTTTCTCTCCTTCGCCGGGTCCAACTTTACCGAAATCCTGTACGGCGGGCAGAACATCCTGGCGGAGGCCGTGGGCAACGGCTATTACCGGGTGCTGGACGCGGCCAGCTATATGCAGACGCCCTGGCTGATCCACCTGCAAAGGTTCTTTTATCAGTTCGCCTTCTGCAATCTGGGCATGTGCGTATTCAATCTGCTGCCTTTCCCGCCCCTGGACGGCTTTCACGTGTTCAACGATATCCTGCTGCGGGGCAGGCTGCAGCTGAACGCCCAGGCCTTCCGCGTTTCCATGCTGGTGCTGCTGGTGGGCATGAACGTAACCAACATCTTTTCCCGGCTCATTTCCGCCGTGACCCATTTTATCCAAAGCGGCATGCTGAGCGCCTTTCTGTCGCTTTTCGGTCTGTCGTAAAGGAGGCGGAGCATGGAAATCACCTACCATCTGAGCCAATTCGACGGGCCGCTGGACATGCTGCTGTTTATGCTGGACAAGGCCAAGATCGATATCCGGGATATCTTTATCTCCGAGATCACCGATCAGTATATCCAGGCCGTGCACAATTCACCGGAATTGGACATGGAGGAAGCCAGCGCCTTCATCGCCGTGGCGGCACGGCTGTTGGAGATCAAGAGCTACAAGCTGCTGCCCCGCCCGCCAGCCGAGGAGGAGGAAGACCCCGAGGCGGCCTTCATCCGCCAATTGGAGGAATACGCCGCCTTCAAGCAGATCGCCCAGGAGATGCAGTCCTTTGAAAAGGCCGCCGCCCTGGTCTATCACAAGCTGCCTGAAGAATATCCCCTGCCGCCGCCTTCCTATGAGATCACGGGCCTGACTCTGGAGGGCCTGATCAACGCCTTTGCCCGGGTGATGGCCCGGGCGGAAAAGGACGACGAGGAAGAAACCCCGGCCCGGGCGCGGAATATCATCCGGGACGAGCACACGGTGCCCATGTGCATGGCCCATATCCTGCGCACGGTCCGTCACGGCAGCGTGCCCTTCCAGTCGCTGCTCAGCGTCCACGCCTCCCGGGAGGAAGTGGTCACCCTGTTTCTGGCCCTGCTGGAGCTGCTCAAGCTGGGCAAGATCACCTGCGCGCAGGAAGGAGTTTACGGCGATATCACGGTCTCCTGCGCCTGAATACCGAAAGGAAAAACATGTCTGATCTGAGTAAAATCCTGGAAGCCATCTTATTTGTTGCCGGCGAGCCCCTGCAAATCGCCGCCCTGGCCAACGCCCTGGAGGTGACGGAGCTGGAGATTTCCGCCGCCGCGGACGAGCTGGCCAGCGATTATGATTACAATCGCCGGGGCATTTGCCTCAAGCGCTTTGGCACCCATATTCAGCTGTCCACCCGGGCGGATTACGCGCCGCAGATCGAAAAGCTGCTGCAGCCCATCCAGAAGCAGAGCCTGTCCCAGGCCGCCCTGGAAACCCTGGCCGTGGTGGCCTATAAACAGCCTGTGACCCGGCTGGATATCGAGGCCGTGCGCGGGGTGAAATGCGATTATTCGGTGCAATCCCTGGTCAATAAGGGATTGATCGAGGAGGTGGGCCGCAAGGAAGCCCTGGGACGGCCCATCCTGTACGGCACGACGGACGCCTTCTTATCCCACTTCGGCCTGGCCTCGCTGGAGGACCTGCCCCAGCCGCCGGAAAACAAGGCCGACGAGGAGCCTTTGGTGCCCTGAAATTCGCCATAATCGCTCCATTTTACAGGGCCGGAATCCGGGCATAATATTTCTGCTTGTTTCACCTTTTCATGCTTGACGAATCTGTACATATTTGGTATAATATCTTGTATGCAATAGAATGCTGTTCCACAAGCCTGTGGGACGTGCAAATGCCTTTTAGTACAGGAGCTGTACGGAAAGATTGAGGGATTTGATGAAGAAGCTGTTCCGTAAGGGACTGAGCTTGATGCTGGCTCTGATTCTGATGCTGGCGCCCGTCGCCTCAGGGGCATCAGACGGGGAGCACTATGCCGGGACCGTAACGGAATATGGAGAGGAAGAAACGGGCTATCTGGAGACTTACCTGTCCCAGACGGCAACCGTTGCTTCAGTCACCCCCGAAACGCCTGCTCCGGTGGAATCTATCCTCCCCGAGCTCGCAGAAGCCCCCGCACAAACGAATAGCGAAGAAACGCCCGCTGCCGTGGTCCCCTCTATCGAGACCGCCGCTCCGGCGTCCTTTGAGGAACCCACCGACACTTCCGCGGACAGCGCTCCCGCTGCGCCTGCGGATGTTTTTGTGCCGTCAACGGATACGCCCGACGACGAAACGCCCGATGAAATCCCGGACGAAACGCCTGCCGACGAGCCCGAAAGCACGCCTACCGATGCTCCCGTTGAAACGCCTGAACCTTCCACCGGGGAGGATGGCGGAGACACGACCGACGAAACGCCGGAAGCAGGGCCTGCCGATACGCCTTCGGATACCCTCCCCGATGAGGAACCCGGGGATGCGCCCACTGAGGAGCCTGGAGATGTAACCATCGACGAGCCCGGGGAAGGCTCCGACGAAACCCCGACCGACGAACCCGGTAACGAGACGGAGGATCAGCCCGGCGATACGCCCGCTGAGGACGTGGAAACCGGCGACGGCAATGAGGAGACCCCCACCGAGGAAGAACCTGCCGCCCCCATCGTGATCACCGGCGTGGACAGCAAATCCTTCCTCTACCTGGGCGATACCATGACCTGGCGCGTGCAGGCGGAGAACGCGGAATCCATCGCCTACACCATCACGGATGAATACAACAACCCGCTGGCCTCCGGCACCGCGGACGCGGAAGGCCTGATTCAGTTTACCCCCGCCCACGCTTTCGTCTATAAGATCGCCGTGACCGCCACCGCGGGCGAGCAGCAGGCCCTGGCTATGGGCACCCTGTTCGTTTCCGACGGTCCGCTTTCTCTGAATATCGCTCCGGTCTCCCCCTTCGCGGTGGCCGGTGAACAGCCCCTGACGTCCCTGACCGATATTACCGGCGGCGTCCTGCCCTATACCGTCACCTGGCGTTATCTGGTGGACGGTGCTTTGGCGTACGAGGAAACGAAGACCGTGGCGGAGGGCGCCGTATCCCATGCCTATCTGCCGGAGCAGGATGGCGAATACACCGTCGCCGTGACCGTGGTGGATCGGGACGGCATCATGGAGCAGCAGTCCATCGTGATCCCCGTATCCGTAAACGAGACGGAAGTGCCCTGGCAGTGGACCGCCTCCGTGGGTGACGTGGAGCTCACCGGCGACTGGCGCAAGGACCTGCTGGCCGTGGCCCGCACGCAGCTGGGCTATATACAGAATAACCGCAATTTCCGCATCGACGGCACGGGCCTGCTCAACGCCTACACCCGCTATGGCGATTGGTACGGCGCGCCCTATGCCAAATGGTGCGCCATGTTCATTTCCTTCTGTCTGGAATACGCGGGCGTGCCCGCTGCCGCCGTGCCCCGGGACGCCAGCTGCACCAACTGGCACCGTGTGTTCTATGGCATGGGCGCCTATGAAGTGGCGGACGGCTACACTCCCGAGCCCGGCGACCTGATGTTCTTCACCGAGGGCGACAGCATGCTGCTGACCCACGTGGGCATCGTGGAACGGGTGGAGGACGGCGTGGTCACCACCATCGAGGGCAACGTGGGCGGCACGGTCGGTCGCCGCACCCACAGCATGACCGACTCCGACGTGGCCGGTTATGCCTCCATGCGCACGCTGATGCGCCTGGCGGGCGTGCTGGAACAGTTTGAGGAGCCCGAGGAGGAGGTCGCCCTGCAGGCGGTCATCTCCACGATGCCCCGCTACGGCCTGGTGGGCATGGAAGCCTCCGTGGGCGTCACGGTGACCGGCGGCGAAGCGCCCTACACCATCACCCTCAATCAGGATCAGATCACCGCGCAGGAGGCGGGCGAAGCCTTCCTGACCGTGGTGCCCGATACCTTTGGCGATTATCCTTTGGCCGCCACGGTGACGGACAGCCTGGGCGATACCGTGCAGGCGGAGACCATGCTGCCCGTGTCCTCCGGCGCTGCCGAGCTGCGCGCGGATTGGGAAAGCGCCCTTGCCGCCGTTGCTTTGACCGGCGACGCCAATGCCGACGCGGTGGCGCTGGCCCTGTCTCAGGTGGGCTATCAGCAGGATGAAAACAGCTT
The DNA here is from genome assembly GCA_902781945.1 of uncultured Eubacteriales bacterium. GTDB lineage: Bacteria > Bacillota > Clostridia > Christensenellales > Aristaeellaceae > SFMI01. The sequence continues at coordinate 23,149 of CACZLE010000012.1, forward strand.
TATCATGAATGAGGAAGGCCAGCGGCTGCCCTACACCCGGTATGGCGATTGGGCGGGCGTGCCCTTTGGCGCGCGCTGGGACGCTGCCTTTGTCTCCTTCTGCCTCACCTACGCGGGGCGGCAGGTGACCACGGCGGACACCGCCACCCTGATTTCCGCCCTGGGCGGCATCCGGGAAAAGGCGGGCTATATTTCCATGCCCGGCGATGTGGCCGTGCTCCAGGCGGAGGATCAGCCCCGGCTGGCCATCGTGGCGCAGGCTTCGGCGGCCTCCGTGCAGGTGGTGGAAGCCTGGCAGGGCCAGGTGGCGCTGCGGGATTACGACCTGCAGGACGAGACGCTGCTGGGCTTCGTGAGCCTTAACGCCCAGCCCGAGCCCATGGGCCCGCGGTTTACCGCTCAGGACGAGGTTGCCGTTTATGAGCAGCCCGACCTGGACAGCCCCGTGGTGGCCGTCATCCCGACTGCGGATACCAAGGTGACCCTGTGGGCGATCTCCGAGGACGAGGAGCCCTGGGCGCAGATTTCCTATGAAGCCATTCTGGGCTATGTGCCCGCGTCCATGCTGCGGGAGGAGGCGTCCCCCGCCTTTGAGCAGATGGCCACCCTGAATGGCGTCAACATCACCGTCATCGCCGCGCCCGGCGTCTTCCCGGAGGGGTCTACCCTGTCCGTGGAGCTGGTGCCCGTTTACGCCCAGGCCGAAGTGGATGAGGCCGTGGAGCGCGAGCGCCAGGAGGGCGTCAACGTGGCCGTGTCCTACACCTTCGATATCAAGGTGCTGGACAAGGACGGCGAGGAAGTGATCGTGGGCGAGGACCAGCAGGTGCAGGTGCTCTTCTCCATGGCTGCCGCCGCGGATGAAAACCTGAGCACCCAGGTCTACCACGTCACCGAGGAGGAAAACGGCGATCTTTCCGCCGCCGCCCTGGAGGTGGAAACCGAGGGCGAAACCGTCACCGTTACCACCGACGGCTTCTCCATCTACACGGTGGAATTTACCTATAACGATCTGGTATATGTGATGCAGGGGGATACAATCGTTCCCCTCAGAGAGATATTGGATACCTTGCACCTCACCGGCACCGCCACAGCAGTGGAGGTGAGCGACTCCATTCTGCTGGATGCGCAGCCGAACGGCGACGATTGGCTGATCTCCACCTCGTCTTCCTTCACCACCGAGGAATGGATGAAGGTGACCATCAACGGGATCGTGTATCAGATCAAGATCGTAAATGACATCAGTTACGAAGAAGACACTAATGTTTCTCAGGTCATGGTCGGCGGCACAGAAGTTACCTTTATGAAGGGTTTGCCGCCTGCCAACGTCTATATTGATACCAAGGCGATGGATGATGCAGAGCGTAATGAGACGATTAAAGTTTATATTGATCCAAGCACAAATTCTACATCCAGTTATATGGTAGAAAGACAAGTAAGTAATGGTAAGGATGACGGTTTGGGCCTTTGGGTCAGAGATGATCGTTTCAAGAACGCCGGTAAAGTTATTGATCTTGCTCATGAAGTAACTATCACGTACCCAAAATGCGCTGTTTTGTCCGATGGCAGCAGAGTCGATGTTGTGATTAAGCTTAAAGATATTAAAATTGAGACAAGCGCTTCTAATATCAAGCCTGGAAATTCTCCTGATTTCAACGGACTCGTAAAAATATTCAAAACAAGAAAGCTCAATGAATCAGAAACAGATGCTGGTCGTAATGTTTCTACCGGTGTAGCTGAGTGGGCAAAATATTGGTATTATGGTCTCGAAGTGAACTGCACTATCAGCGTTCCCGGCGCGCCTGCCGACGGAAAAATGGTTTATGCAATGCGCGGAATTAATGTTTTGCGCGATAATAATAATTATAATCAATTTTTAAATAGTCGCAAATACAATAATTTTTCCGAACAGGTAGAAATCATTAACACTGAAACTGTATATGTTCCCTCTGGCCACAACATGAAAATCATCAAAAATACAGATAATAATCGTCCTATTTTAGTGGGAAGGGGAGTAGGCAACAATAATACTTATCTAAATGGTTTTGCTACCGTTGTTAATGCAAAGTCGGGCTTCCAGTTTGTTTTCCGTGCGGCTGGTGGCTGGAATCCTTCTTCGGGTTCTCAGACTATTAACAACCGCCTCTATCCTGATCAGGCCCTGTTTAAATTGGTATCAAAATCATACGAAGGCGGCAGTATTAAGACCACATCGCAGGGCAACCGTCAGGGTGACTTGACGCCGAATCCTCCGGGAGATGAGGTATTGGACGAAGGCACGCTCTATGTTATGAGGGGTAAAGAGTTTACCTACACCATGACACCGGAGTATGGTTATATCCTTGATAAGGTAGAAGTAGACGATGAAAAGTTAGAGAGCGGTAACCCTGACCTTGCCAACTTTGAAACACATCATAAATCCAACGGCGACGTGTATTACACCTATGCATTCAAGAATATTACCCAAGACCATAAGATTGAGGTGTATTGGAAGCCCATTACCCTGGAAGTGACCAAACAGGTTATGGGCAACATGGGCAACAAGACGCAGGTTTTCAATTACACAATTGACATAAAAAACGGCTCTTATACCGGCGTCATCGGCAATATCACTTACAAAATAGGCTCCGGTGCCAAAGCATCTGCCAGTCTGCCCTTTACCTTCTCACTGTCGCATGGAGAGACGATAACCTTCACCAGCCTGCCCTATGGCGGAAAATACAAGGTTACTGAAACAGTGGTGGATGGATATATTGTCGCTTCTTCAAAGAAAGTGAACGGAAGTTCTGTCATAACCGCATCCACTAACCCGGAGATGACGGGCACTTTGGACAGTGCGCTAAACCAGGTCACCTATACCAACACAAGAATGGTAGCCACCCCCACCGGCATTTACGACAGCCCCGCTCCCGCCCTGTGGATGGCGGCGCTGGCGATGCAGCTCCTTTGCACAGTGGTTCTGATGGAAAGGAGGAAGAAGCGCCATGAATAACGACATGGAGCGGCGCGGCTCCTCCGTTCCCATGGGCCGACCCACGGGAGCCGACCCACCGGTTCGCCGCCGCCGCATCGATCGGCGGGGAGGCCGTCACGGACCCCTTCACAGGCCGCCGCCGGGAACAGGCGGCGAGGGCGAGGGCAGCGGCCCGGGTGATGGCCCACCGCGAACAGGCGCGATGATCGTCCGGTTTATCGTCAAACTGGCGGTCATCGCGGGCATCCTGGCCGCGGTGTACATCTGGGTGATGGGCATCCACATCCAGCACGGCAACCGCATGTATCCCTTCATCATGGACGGTGATCTGCTGATCACCTACAAGCTGGACACCTACCGCGCCGGGGACGTGGTGGTGTACCGCAGCCCCACGGATGGCACGCCCCAGGTGAGCCGCATCGCCACCATCGGCGCCTACACGCTGGATTTTACCGCCCAGGGCGAGCTGCTGGTAAACGGCAGCATCCCCAACGACAAGGTGTTCTATCCCACCGAACTGCCGGAAACCTCCGGCGTCACCTTCCCCTACCAAACCACCCCCGACGGCTATTTCCTGCTGGATGACTTCCGTACCCAGGGCGCGGACAGCCGCGTCTTCGGCCAGATCAAGCGGGAAGACTTGCTGGGCAAGGTGGTGTACGTGTTCCGCAGGCGCGGGATATGATCTTCGGTTTAAGGCATTGCGCTTTAACAATACAACGAACAAAAAAGATAAAAACGAAAGGATGGTAACCCCATGAAGAAAACCAAACAATTGCTGGTTCTGCTGCTGGCTGTGATGCTGGTGGTGGGGAACATAGTACCCGTAAACGCGGCTACTACTTACGATTCTGTATCTCCCAGCCCTGCAACCATTACCGTGGAACATACCATGACATTGAAAGATGCGCAGAGAACTCTTTCATATCCCATTTCGTATTCTTTGGAAGTGAAGGAAGGCGTAACTGGCCCTGACGGCACCAACGTGAATGTGGCTGTTACTGGAAAACCCTCAATAACAAGTGCAATTAACATTCCGGTTGGAAATTATACCTCAACAAGCGGCGTAATTTCAAATACTTTGACAATTGATTGGACTGGCGTGAGCTTTAAAGAACCCGGCGTGTATAAGTGGCAAGTCGAAAAGAAAATTACTGCTCAAGGCCCTGAAACGCTTTCCAACGACGGTGGCACATCTTATGTTTATGCCTACGTTGTTGACAATGGTGGAACTTTAAGTGTTGAACAAGTAGGCATGGCTGTTGATAAGGCACTGACCGTAAAACGTAATCTTGCAGATACTTATCCTGCTTCTGCACATGACCTTACAGTTGAAAAAATAATTCAAGGCAACGAAGCCTCTATGAATCAATATTTTAAGTTGTTGGTTACATTGAAACTGCCGGATGGTGCTTCGGGTAACTATAATATTATAGCGGCAAGTGGAAGCAGTTATGATGCTTCTGTCCCAGAGACGGCTTATCATTCGGCACAGACTAACCCGATTAAAACCGGTGATCTTACGGGAACTCCAAAAGAAATAGCAGTATGGCTGAAGGGAGGACAAAAAATTATTTTTGAAGCCCTTCCTGATAATACAATTTATTCTGTCACAGAAGATGCGGATACTGCAAAGGGTTATACTATGACTGGTAGTGTGTCAGGCATAACCTTGGATTTGGATAGAACCGTTGCCATCGTGAATACGAAGACAGCAACGACGCCTACGGGTATCATTCTCCAGGCTGCCGCGCCTGTGGCGGGCATCGTGCTGGCCCTGGCCCTGCTGGCTGTGGTGATGCTGAGCAAAAAGCGCAGCGCCGCCCGTCGGTAAGCCTGATTCCTACGCAACCAATCAATCCGGGGGAGGGAGCGCAACGGCCTCCCTCCCCTCCCTCTTTTAAGGCTTCTCCTGGGAGAAGCTGTCACCCGTAGGGTGACTGATGTGGGCTTTGCTGGAGAAAACGCCCGCTGCGGCGGGGATCCCACATCCGACCTCGCTACGCTCAGCCACCGCCCGTGGCCTACCGGCCCGCCTTTCGCTGAAAGCCTGCCACTGGCAGCCTTTCCGGGCGCTCCAGGCCTCCCGGGAGAAGCCTTTTGGTTGGGCACAATAACCTATCCCCTTAGAAGCTAATTTTAACGAGGAGAAACAATGGTCAATCATGTTGTCCGCTGGATGGATGAGGCGCTGAATCTGCTGGTGCTGCTGCTGGTGGCGGTGGTGCTGTTTGTCAGCGTCTATTCCCTGATGGACAATATTCAATTGTACCGCAACGCCCAGGACGACAGCCTGTTTGTGTACAAGCCGCCCCTGGGCACCGCCCTTGCCGATTACAAGCGCATCAGTGAAAAGCAGACCGCCTGGCTGACCCTGCACGATACCAGCGTGGATTATCCTGTGATGCAGGGGGCCAACAACTTTGAATTTTTGAACATCGATCCCTATGGCGAATTCAAATTAAGCGGCTCTATCTTTTTGGATTATAGCAATGATAAAAATTATCAGGATGAATATTCTTTGATCTATGGGCACCACATGGATCGCAACACCATGTTTGGCGCGCTGGATTATTTCTTAGACAGAACCTATTTTAATGATCACTCCCAGGGCACCCTGACCACCGCCGACGGCGTCTACGATATCGACCTGTTCGCCGTCTCCGGCGCGGACGGCACCGACCCTACCATTTTTAGCCCCCATGGGCGCACGACAGAGGAAATTATCGCGTATATAGAAGAAAACGCGGATATATATACGGGCTATGAAGCGGGCAAGCCCATCCTGGCGCTGTCCACCTGCTATGGCGAGACGGCGGAGAGCCGGCTGGTGGTGTTTGGCACCCTGACCCGGCGCTGACCGGGAAAAGCCCCCTTTTGACAAACACAGGAAAGGAAGCACAAAACCATGAAAGCAACCACGGGACGGCGCGGAAGAGGAATAGCCCTGCTGCTGGCGGCCTGCCTGATCATGGCCGTGGTGTATGGGGCGCTGGCCGCCACGGAGAGCGTGACGGTGTATATCCCCGTTTCGGCCACCGGCGCAGCCTGCACCGCCCTGCTGACGGGCAGCGGCGTAAACATGACCCAGACCCTTACCCCCGGCAGCAGCGCCACCTTTACCCTGACCGTCAACGGCCTGGGACGCTTTGAATATACCCTGCGCCTGACCGATGCGGATACCGCCATGATCGATTATGACGACACGGTGTTTACCGTGGACGTGGACACCTACTGGGCCGACGCCACCACCCTGGCCTACGTGCTGAGCGCCAACCACGGCGCGGGCACCCCCAAGGTGGCCGAAATCCGGTTTGACAATAGCATCAATACTCCCGTGGTGACCCCCGATAATCCCCCCACGGCGCCCGCATTGACGCCCAGCGCCACACCGAGGCCCACACCCACCGAGACCCCTGCCCCCACGGCCACCGTTCCGCCTACGGCAAGCCCCGTTCCCACGGCTTCGCCTACGCCCGTGCCCGCCGTGACGGCTACGCCCTCCCCCGAACCCACCGTGACCCCCACCCCTGACCCCAACGCCACCCCCGCGCCCACGCCCTATTTTGAGGTGGACCGCGAACGGCCCACGCCCCAGCCCGGCGCCACCGAGCCGCCCCACAGAGGACCGGTGGTGGAGGAAATAGAGGATTACAACGTGCCGCTGGGCCTGGGCGCCGTGATCAACCACGTGGGCGATACCTTTGACTGATTGCGGGAAAGGATTGCGTGAAAAGCGATGAAAAGCACAAGATTTGGGCTGAAACGCGGTTTATCCCTTTTGCTGGCCCTGACGCTGCTGCTGGCGGCCCTGCCCCTTTCCGCCCTGGCGGAGGACGTGGAGGAGCTGCCTGAGGAGGAGCTGGTGCCCCGGGAGCTGCGGGTGGTGAACCCCACCGCCATGAGCGGAAACTTTTTTAACAAAATATTTGGCAACAATACCTCGGATATCGACGTGCGCGCGCTGATCCATGGCTATAACCTGGTGGACTGGGACCAGGAGCAGGGCGTGTACGAGATCGACCCCTCTGTGGTATCCCGCGTGATGGAGACCCGGGACGACCAGGGCAACCGCACCTATTTTATCGCGCTGCACGAGGACCTTTACTATTCCGACGGCACGCCCATCACGGCCTGGGATTACGCGTTTTCGCTGCTGCTCTCCGTGAGCCCCGAATTGGAGGAGATCGGCGGCATGATCTACCGCGCGGCGCACATTCTGGGCGCGGAGCAGTATATCCGCGGCGAATCCTCCACCCTGGGCGGCGTGGAGGTGCTGAACGATTATCAATTGGCCATCACCCTGGACCATGAGTTTTTGCCCTTCTTTTTTGAAGTGGGCCTGCTGCTGTGCAACCCCTACCCCATCCAGGTGATCGCCCCCGGCTGCAAGGTGTATGACGACGGCAACGGCGTGTACATCGACAACGAGGACCGCACCATCCCCCAGCGGCTGTTTACCGCGGAGCTGCTGCGCGAAACCATGCTGGACCCCGAGACCGGCTATATCAGCCACCCCTCCGTGGTGAGCGGGCCCTACACGCTGACCGAATATGACGGGGTGACGGCGCATTTTGAGCGCAATCCCTATTTCAAGGGCGACGCCCACGGCAAGGTCCCGCAGATCGAGCGCATCAGCCTGAGCGTGGCGGACAGCGACACGGTGATCCAGCAGATTGTGGACGGCGAAATCGATCTGGTAAACAAGCTTTCCGAGGGCGAGGCCATCCGGGAAGGCCTGATGGCGGGCTCTGACGCCGGGCTGCGATTCAGCAACTATCCCCGGGTGGGTCTGACCCACGTGACGTTCAGCTATGAGCGGCCCACCGTGCATGAGAAAGAAGTGCGCCAGGCCATCGCCTGGTGCATGGACCGGGACGCGCTGACCAATGCCTATTGCCAGGGCATGGGATTGCGGGTGGACGGCTATTTCGGCATCCAGCAATGGGAATACATGCTGCTCAAGGGGCAGCTGGATTACCCGGTGGACCGGGACCCCGAGCATCCCCTGAGCGACGCGGAATATGACCGGGCCATGGCCGAATGGGAAGAATTGACGCTGGACGGCCTGACAGAATACCATGTGGATACCGGACGGGCCAACAGCCTGCTAAATCAGGCCGGATGGACGCTGAACCGGGACGGCGAAGCCTATCGCCCCGGCGAGGACGACGTGCGGTGCAAGTGGATTGACGGCGAATTGGTGGCGCTGGACCTGACGATGATGTATCCCGAGGGCAACCACATCGCCGATTATCTGCAGGAATACATGATCGACCATCTGAACGAGTGCGGCATCCTGCTGACCCTGGTGCCCACCGAGATGACCGAGCTACTGGAGGCCTATTACCGTCAGGCGCCCCGGGATACGGACATGGTCTACCTGGGCACCAACTTCTACATCGTCGTGGACCCGTCCATTTCCTTCAGCGCCGATCCCACGCCCTATCATCAGCTGTGGAACATCATTTACAGCGACGACGAGGAGCTGTATCAGCTGGCTGTGGATATGCGCAAAACGGAGCCGGGCGACATTTACGGCTACGTGAAAAAGTGGATCGCCTTCCAGCATCGCTTCAACGACGTGCTGCCCGCCATCCCGGTGTATTCCAACATCTACTATGACTTTTTCACCGAGGAGCTGGAAAACTATTATATCCCCGCCCACGTGAGCTGGGCCCAGGCCATCCTGGAAAGCACCTTCGCCACCGGCGAAGAGCCTTTGGAGGAGAGGGTGAAGATTGAGGAAGAGGAATTCTTCGAGGATGAGGAAGAAGAATTCCTTGAAGACGGGGAAGAATTTTTTGAGGACGACGAGGAGGAATACTTCTTCTTCGATGAGTAACACAGCAAAGCCATTTTTAAGGAAGCTCTGATTTAATGAGGTGGTACGATGACGAGCAGATTTTTTGCAAGATGCAAGCGTAAAAATCGAAGGTTTTGTGCCGCTAAATCAAGATTTTTCCGCGCCGCAGATCGTGAAAAAGATGCCGTCAGCGTCGCCGCCGAATAAATCAGAGGTTCCTTAAAATTCCGGGATGCATGAAGGGGCCGCGGCCCCTTCATTTTTAATCCGCAGGCGGCGGCGTGTACGTCGCCGAGGAGAAAAATCCCGGAGCGGAGCTTGCCCCGCGGAGGAATTTTTCATTCCTCTCAAATTTTCTGGCCGTGCGCTGCCAAGCGCACAAGAAAATTTGCAATCCGAAGAATGTCGGTGTTTCATAAAACAGTTTTACCTTCAAATCGTTGAAAACGCAGTGCTTTCAATGACTGCGGCGTGATTCCGGTCACGCCGTTTTTCCTTGCATCAATTCATTCACAGGGATAAAGCCAATTCCGTTGTACCGGATGTGAATGGCTTGCGTTCTGTGGCCGCTGCTTTTATCTGGTGCGCCCACATCAATCCCGGCAATCATTTCGTGGAGGATATAGCCGTCCAGTTTCTCAATCCCCACATGATGCTTTGCCGTCTGAATAAATTGCTCAATGCTTTCATTCTGGTTTTCCTGTACTTGAATACTCTCCTGCAAGCGAATGACCTCAGCTTCCAGTGCTTTTTGCTCTGTCTCATAGCTTTCGCTGAGCATATTATACCGATCATTGCTTAATCTGCCCCCGGCATTGTCCTCGTATATTTTCATGAACAGCCGCTTTAATTCTTCGATGCGCTTTTCATGCCTTTCAAGCTGCTTTTTCAATGACCTGATTTCATCCTGGCTTTGCGCAAGGCTCTGCCTGCGCATATAGGCCCGGAAGTAATCTTCATAATGAAGGATATATCCCGTAACCATTTGCATGTGCTGCAAAACAACTTCTTTCAGCACTTCTTCCCGGATGAAATGTCCTTTGCAGCCATCTTTTCGCTTGTTTCGATGGGTACTGCAATCGAAAAAAGCATGATCGGTATTGTAGTTATTCGATGCTGAATACTGCATCCTGGCTCCGCAATCCGCACAGAACACCAGTCCAGAAAAGATGCTGCTTGCGCCCTTGGCTGTCCTACGATGCCGCTGCTGGCGTATTTCCTGCACTCTGTCAAAAACCGCTTCTTCAATGATCGCTTCGTGGTGATTCGGAAAAATAAGCCGTTCTTCCTGCGGGTTTTCTCTGCGTTTCTTATCCCAAATCGAGTTTGTGTGGGTTTTGAAGTTTACCAAGCAGCCCGTATATTCCTTTCTTTCCAGAATATCAGCTACAACTGCATTGCTCCAAAGGCAGGGCTTTGTGGGCATTACGCCAGGAGAATTGAGCCCTTGCTTGCGGCGATACGCGGATGGAATCAGAATTTGTTCTGCGGTAAGCTGTGTTGCAATTTGCCCAGGCCCTCGTCCCTCCATACACAGATCGAAGATGCGCCTGACAACTTCCGCCGCTTCAGGATCAATCAACCAATGCCGGTGATCCTGCGGGTCCTTCATATACCCATAGGGAACGGTAGTTGCCAACGGAATGCCTCGATTCCCCATTGACTTCTTGGCTGCCCGGATCTTCCTGCTGGTATCACGGGCATAGAATTCGTTAAACCAATTCTTAATGCCAGCATAATCATTGTTGATACTGGATGGGTCAATGGTATCAACGCTATCATTGATAGCAATATACCGCACACCATTTTCCGGGAAGGTGAAGTTCTGATACAAACCCAGCATTGCCTGATTTCGCCCCAGGCGAGAGAGATCTTTTGTAATTACCAAGGCAACATTGCCCGCTTCGATCTCAGCAAGCATCTTTTGAAAACCAGGTCGATCAAAGTTCGTGCCACTATACCCGTCGTCCACGAAGAAAGTTGGATTAGGGAAACGGTTCTGCTGTGCAAAGCTGAGTAGGATATTTTTCTGATTTTCGATGGAAACGCTATCGCCCAGCCTTTCGTCCTCTTGGGAGAGCCTGCAATAGAGCGCCGTAATTTTTGCCCCATACATATCTGTATTGTCCTCCTTTTCTGTCGGGGCATCTGTCAGTACAGGATTGGTCGATGTCATTATATCATACTTCTGCATTTCTGTCATGGGTCACGCCTCCATTTCTTCCGCGTTTTCCTGGGGCTCAGCTGTAAAACTTTTCGCCATGATACGCTCCAGCTTTCGGGTAAAGAGTTCACTGCCGTCATATGTACCTGTAACAACATAGGTGGTTCCATGGATAACTCTCTTTATGGCTTGCTCGGGAATCCAGTATGCAGACAGGTTGGGGACGGATATTCTTCCATCGCTTTCTAAAGTAAATTTCGTTCCGTTCATGGTTGGATGTTCCTCCTGCTTTTGATGTATGATTTGGGGCAGGATGACCAAATGTTCATTCTGCCCCGATGGGGTGTCCGGAAAGCGTTGATTTTCCTGAGCTTTTTTCGTCCTAAAGGGTAACGGTCACGCCGGTGTTTTCTGCCGCTCCCGGTAGCGGCGCTGTTTCTCCCGGCTCCGGGCTTGTTTGGCTGTTGCGCCGCAGTCGGCGCAATAGCGCTGACGGTTGCTGCCAGGGATGAAGGGCTTGTGGCAGCGGACGCATTCCTTCCAGCCTTCGCCTGCCTGATCTTCATCCCGCAGCAGCTCATGCCAGACAGCCGTATTCAGTTCCGGCTGTAAGGGCAAGACTGCCCGAAGGAAATAATCACAGTTCATAGCGCCGTCATGGATGGTCTTGTAGACCGGGCTGATCACATGGCAAGGCCGATCCTCCGGCAAGCAGCAGCCGTTGTCATAGTTGGCACATTCTTTTTGTGTCAGCTGCCGGATGCTGCACTGAATCTGATTTTCAATCTGGTTCATACTCATCTGTCTCCTCTCTCTTGTTTTTTCTTTTGCTTTTCAGTCTGTTGCTCTTGCGTTTGCGGCTGTATATGCGCTGTATTCAGCTGCTCCAATTCTTCGCTGCGCCTGATCGCCCAATCTGCGGACGCTTCCAAAAGGGCTTCCAATTCTTCCTTGTTTTTCACTTCCTCTGAAACATCTTCAAAGCGTTTTTGCCCGCTCTGATTGGTGAATGTCAATGCTTCCGGCAGCACCTTCCGAACATGGGAACGGATCTTCATTTGTTCGTCCAGTTCTGCCTTCACGTTTTCCAGCTCGGGCAGCATGGCTTCCACCTCTGCGCGAAGCTGGGCGGATTCCGCTCGTAGCGTTTTGCTGTTGATAGGCAGCGTGACATTCAGCTTGTGCAGCAGCTTATTGGCCTTGTCGATCCGGGCCAGTTCATCGGCGTGTTCCTGCCGATACTTTTCCTTTGATTTTGTGAAATGAATTCCATTGTATTTCTCCCGGATCGGATTCAGCTCTTTCAGCGTCTTGACCGCATCCAGGATGGCGTCGATGTCCCGGATGTGTTTCTCCTTTGCCTTTTTATCCGATTCCAATTCTCGGATTTTGCTGCTGGTGGCATTCAGCAGCCGGGCAAAGTCCTTGATGGAATAGATGTCATGATCCTTCATGAAGGACAGAACTGCCGCCTTCTCTTTCAGATCGTTGATGCCTGCCTTATTCCGAGCAGGATATTTCCAATCCCAGCGCTCCTTTTCCCGTAGGTCATAGTAAGCCATGAGCACTTCCAGCAACGGATAATCACCGGGGCTTTCCAGCTTCTGTTGATCGTGGATGACTTCAGTCAGTTCTGTCAGCCATTCCAGTAAGGCTTTCAGTTTATTCTTGATTGCGATAAGCAGGGCGTTGACTGCTTTCACAATCCGGTTGTGATCGCCAAGCTCCGTGTGGATACCCTTCTTCTCCAAAGCAGAAGCGGCTGGGCCCAAGTGGACGGTGGGAGCCAACTCGATCCCCTGCCGCTCAAAGGATCGCATATCAATGCGTTCCTCCCGGCCTGCCTTTTCCAAAGCAGCGTTCTGCATGACCTCCCATTCATGCCGCCAGATTTCGCAGTTGCCCCGATCATTCCAGCCGTCCCAGCTGACACAGCGGCGCTTGAATTTGCCGTTGGCCGTTTGGATGCGCTCGCCGTTTTCATCCAGGATAAACTCTGTCCGGGTTTTCGGATTCCATTCACCCTGTTCATTGATTGAACGCATGGTCAATAACACATGGGCGTGGGGATTCCCTTCGGTATCGTCATGGACAGCAAAATCCGCAATCATGCCGCGATCCACGAAGGACGTTTGGCAGTAATTGCGGATCAGTTCAATGTTCTGTTCCTGGGTCAATTCCTTAGGCAACGCCATGATGATGCGCCGGGCGGTTTGCGCCGTGGCTTTCGTCTCGGAAGCATCCACCGCGTTCCAGAGCGTCGCCCGGTCACGGTATTTCTCCGGGGCGTTGGGCGGCAGCAGGATTTCTTTGTGGATGATCCTCTCCAGGTGATCGCCAGATTTCCATTCATGCTCGTATTCGGAATAAATCTTATCGCCCGATTGGTAGGCGGCGGCTCCAGCTGCGGAGTTGCCTTTCACCTTGCCTCGGGCGATAATTGTGATGTTAAAATGGGGACACGGGATGTGTGCTTCACCTCCTGTTCGTTTCATCGTTCCTGACCCGCCGCAGCGCTCCTATGGGGGTAGCCGATGCAATCGGCGCAGGGGGTCGCCCCTGCTGATGGAGAGAAGCCGACCAAAAGGCTTCTCTCCATCAAGCCCTCCGCAGGAACCCTCGGAGAGCGCAATGGATGAACGAAGTTCATATAATTGCGCCCTCCGTAAACTCCGGGGTTCTTAGTCAGCCAAACTCCCGGCTTCGGTTCCCTCGGCCTCGGCAGCAGCTTTTCGCTTGCTTTCCAGCAGGTTTGCCAGGTGCGTTTTCGCATAGGGCGTGTTCAAGGCATAGTGCAAATGCTCGAACACTTCCTCGTCCGAGAGCTCCGGCGCGCCAAGGTCAGTAAGCAGCTTCTCCACGTAGCCACCCCGAGTGCAAAGCCGATGAGTGCGCTCGCTGCGTGCCAGCTCCTTGATCTGCTTCTGCAAAGCCTTCTCTTCGGCCTCAGCCTGCTGCATCTTCTCCTGCAGCTTCTTCTGTTTCTCCAGTAGTTGATCCATCCGTTTCGTCATAGGTTCACCTCCCTTCTTGCGAAAAAATGGGCATGAAAAAACAGCGTCGGTATGATCCGGCACTGTTTTTCGTTCCCTCACAGGTATTATGATCGAAAAGGGGAAAAAGTTGAAAATTCATTGACAAGCCCGAAAGAAAAGACACGACAAACCCCTTCCATTTTTCCGAGAGATGTTGTATAATGAAAACCGAACAAATATTCGCATTTCTGAGGAGCAGAAAAATGAATTTGGAAAAAGAGAGCGCCTTGCTCACGCTGATCTTTGCCGATGATACCGTGCAGTACAGAAACAGGATTTTGCCTACGGGTTCCATCGCCTGCATGGCGATGAACATCCCAAAAGATATGCTGGAAAAATCTCTGCCTCTGTGTCAGCGGATCGCTGCTGTCAACACCATGCTGCGCACAGGCATCGCAGACAAAACAGCCATGAGCAGCGCATGTATGGCGGCACATTCGCTGCTAAAATTGATGGCCCTGCATGAGCCGTTCACGTTTCTTGACAACCCGAAATTGGATCAGCGGTTGGATCAGGCGTTTACTGTGGATGCCTTCAAAAAGATCCGAGCGTTCAACAGCGCTGTGCAGAACGGAATGATGGATGAGGAAGCCGAAAAGAAATTTGGGCCGACGATAGATTTGCTGGGGCTGGCCCCTTGCCTGGCCAATTACTATGACGCCATTTCCATGCTGCAAGAGCACATCGCTCCCTTTGCCGATCAGCTGGACGGCAAGGACCTGCCCCGCACCAAGGAGGCCTATTTGACGCAATTTAGCCAATCCTTCCCAGAGAACTTCCGCATAGGAGACAGCACCGATTCCTGGATGTCCATGATCAATGTGACCGTTCAATATACGGCAGGCGTGAATGAAAAGAACGGGCAAAAGCAGATGAAAAAGCACATGCATTTTCTCACCTTCGGCGGGATGCTGCGGGCGGATTTCTTTGAGGGCATTGCCGTGGGGCACGCGCCCAAGCGCTGCGCCATCTGCGGCAGGTGGTTCCTGACCACCGATGCCCGGCACACGAAATATTGCAGCGATCTTTGCCCCACCGATCCCTTGGGAAGAAAGTGCCGGGTGATCGGGAATTTGCAGGGTCGGGCGGCACGGGAATTAGCAGCGGATCATCCGCTGAACGCGCCTTATACCCGGCGCATGAACACCATCAATCAATGCCTGAGCCGGGGAACGATCAGCAAAGAATTGGCAGACGTTATGAAGAAGCTGGCGAAAGATAAGAAGCAGCGGGCCAAGGCAGATTTGGAATACTCGAAGGGGCCCTATCAGCGGGAAATGGAACAGGAAGCGCTGAAGGCCGAAGCGAAGAAACTGCTGGCATAAACGGAGGCAGCGTTGGAACAAAATCTGAAGGATTACTCCTGGGATTTGGGAGAATATACGCTGCGGGCATCCCAGTCAGAACGAGGCAAACTGACTCTGCATGATGCCCTCAATGCGTATCAATTGAAACCGGCACCGCCCGCTTCGCCGGACGGTAAAAAGGATGATTATATTTGCCTGGCTCAGCAGACTCATGAGCTGAAATATATCTTTTTCTATTTGCATGAGAATGAAGCCTATTTCAATAACCGTATCGAAACGTTTCTCACTGCGGAAGGGGGTTGGATTCACCCGGAGCGGTTCATGGACTTGAAGCTGGAATGCCGGATAGAAGTGCTGCGGCGATTCCAAGATTACGATCCCGGAAAAAACGCAAAATTCACCACCTACATTCACCGATACACCACCGATGTGATGCTGCGATTTCGCATGGAAGAAGAATACGGCTCCTTTGATTCTCTCCAGGAATACAAGGATGCCCGGCAGATCATGCAGCTGTACACAGCTTGCCACGGCAATGCGGAAGAAACGATCCGCCTATTTGCGGACAAGAATCAATGCTCGGAAGAAACGGCTGCGGAGAAGCTGACAGCCGCCTGGCGGCAACGCAATTGCCGGGTGCCTGTGCTGCTCAATGATGAAGGCGAAGGCTGGGAACAGGCAGATGAACTGATCCCCGACCATTGGGACTACGTCGATATTCTTTGGGCAGGCACAGAAGCAGACATGGTGGATAAGGCGTTCAATAAGCTCTCCTTCCGGGATCAAATGCTGCTGGAAAAACGCAATGCCATCTGCATGACATGTGGCCGGGTCAGCGACATGAAAACGCAGGTTTCCTTTCAAAAGTTAGCCGAAAATTATGAGGGCACCGGCGCTCCTGGCGCAGAGAAAGCCTATAAGCGGGCCGTGGAGAATTTGATGCTGGAACTGGTCAAGCTGGGCCAGCTCCATTGTGTACGCCTCAAGCAGATTTCCACCCAACATGAAGGCAAAAAAATAACCGCCGCTGCCTACTCCTATCAGGTGGACAACGACGGTGCATGGGGCGAGATTCAGTTCGATCTGAAGAAAGGCACAGCCTGGGTAGAGACATTCGCTGAGAATGATCTCTGCGATACATGGGAGATCACGGATGCGGCTATTCGCGCGGTATTAGATGATAATACTGGCAAGCTACCACGGAAGCAGATTATTCCTATCAAGCATTTGAAATCCCCGAATTCATAGGTGTTTGCTGTTGGTTATTTGGTTTATAAGGAACAGCGAAAATGGTACATTGGAATAACATAGTTGATATTGTTCCAATATTGGAGTAACGGAGCTTTGGGATTATCGCGGTAGGTATTTTGCAACATAGCTCTACGTCTGTATGCCTGAGAGACGATCAGGTTGAGTTGAGAAATTGGACTTTGAATAGGTCAAATCTTCGCTCGAACACAATCATCGTAAACCACCCCCTTTCTCTTGCCTAATTCCATGATAGCAGCCAAAGTAATAAAATTTTCGGCACTTTAGATAGCTAAAGTGAAAAAATATATTCATAAGAAAAGCCTCCTTATTTGCTGTCAGTTTATTGACAGCAGAAAAGGAGGTGATCTATTGTTATAAAAAAAGAACACAAAAAGGGCCTTGGAATATGAAAAAACCTCAGGCCCCCTTTTTTATCGATTTATAGGGAACCTCTGAATAAATGGACTTGTATTCTGCTTTTCCTTGCTATTTAAGCAATTTAGCAGAATACAAGGCCAGTTTTTCTCAAAATACAGCTATTCTGAGCTTTCCATCACTCGCTATTTTTGCTGTTTCCCTAAAAAAGCGCAGAGTACCCCCTTCTTATCCTGCTGCAAGCGTCTGTCCGGCAATCGCAAGTGAATACAAATTCGCACAGGCAAACATGGCGTACAGTCGGTTTTCATTTTTCTTGAGGCCCCGGTATCTTACTTTCTTGTAGCCAAACTGGCATTTTATGATGCGAAAAACGTGTTCAACTTTGCAGCGAACAGAGGCTTTGCGGTGCTCAATGTATCGCTCCCAGTCAAATGCGTTGTCACTTACTTTGGGCAGGCTTTTGGGCCGACGCGCAATGCGGAAGTCGATACTGGCAAAGTGCTCATTCTCCTTGATTTCAGACCGCTTTTGTATCCCCAGATACCCGGAATCCCCATACACCACTTCATCATCTTCGCGGATCAGACTGGCTGCTTGCGTTATGTCGTGCCTGTTTGCCGGAGTAACTGTTATCGTATGAACCAGGCCGCTGCCTGCGTCTACCCCAACATGGCACTTCATGCCGAAGCGCCATTCATTTCCCTTTTTCGTTTGGTGCATTTCCGGATCACGCGCCTTGTCCGCGTTCTTTGTGGAGCTGGGGGCATCAATGATGGTCGCGTCCACAATGGTACCGCCCTTCATCATGTGGCCAGTTTGCACCATGACACGGGTGATCGCATCGAAAAACAGCTTGTTCAGGCCGTGTTCTTCCAGTAAATGACGGAATTTGCACAGCGTTGTTTCATCCGGAACTGATTCTTTTACGAAATCAATACCGGTGAATTTCCGCATGGCGTAGCTGTCATAGATGGCGTCTTCCGTTGCAGGGTCCGAAAGATTGAACCAGATCTGAAGCAGATACATCCGCAGCATTTTCTCGATCCCCATGGGTGGGCGGCCGCGTTTCCCCTTGGGATAATAGGGCTCAATAATTCCTACCCATTCATCCCATGGGATGATCTCGTCCATGATCTCAAGAAATTCTTCCCGCTTGGTTTTCTTCTTCCGGAAGCTGTATTCGATATCCGTGAAGGATGTTTGCTTCATTACAGCGCACCACCTTTGCTTGGTGATGCTATTATACCATACTGCGATTCGTTGTGGTAGTTGGATTAAATCAGAGATTCCATAGTTATTGTATGTCTTCAGGCATTAAAGACCTAAATTCATCAGTATCAAAGAATTCAAAAAGCGATATTCCCAAGCCGTCGCATAACAATTTGATTGTTACTATACCAGGATTAGCACTATCTCCATTGATGATGCTTTTTAAGGTGGAGGGAGGGACGGCAGATAATCGTGCCAACTTATTTAGCGGAAGATTTCTATCCAAACATAATTTCATTAGTCTATTTGCCACAAGTTGTCGAGTCGTCATATAGAACACCTTTCTTTGAAACGATTTTGCAAAAAAATCGTAACATATAAGAAGAAAACAAATGGACGATATATCGACTTTCTGGACGATATATCGTATAATGAAAGGGGGAGGTGTGATTTATGATTTGAATACAAGTTTAGAGAGTTTAGAATATAAAATCCAGGCGCTTTCTGTAAAATGAAAGAAATCTATTTTACAGGAGGCAGAAAATGAACGTCACAATGTATGGCTATGTTCGCGTCTCATCTAAAGATCAAAACGAAGCTCGACAAGTACTTGCGATGCAGACATTTGGAGTTGCTAACAGCAATGTGATAGTAGAAAAGCAGTCAGGAAAAGATTTTAATCGCCCGAAATACAAATCTCTCCTCCGACGCCTTCATAAAGATGATGTACTTGTTGTGCAAAGTATTGATCGGCTTGGCAGAAATTACAATGAAATAATCGAGCAATGGAGAATTATTACAAAAGAAAAAAAGGCAGCCATTGTAGTTTTGGACATGCCTTTGCTTGATACCCGTCAAGGGAGAGATTTGACGGGCACATTAATCGCAGATATAGTTCTTCAACTGCTTTCATATGTTGCTCAAACGGAAAGAGAATATATTAAAAAAAGACAGGCAGAGGGTATTGCTGCCGCTAAGGCAAGAGGTGTCAAGTTTGGGGCTACTCCAAAGGAAAAGCCACCGCAGTATAATAACTGTGTTGAGCAATGGCAGGAGGGAAATCTCTCTGCAAGAAAAGCAGCAGAAAAATGCGATGTTTCACATCAAACTTTTTTGAAATGGGTAAAATCTGATCAAGCAGAAAAAAGAGCTAAAAATATATAACAAGGCGGGAATATATGTAGACTTTTTTTCCCAGACAGTACTAACGCTTTTTAGACTAACAGAAATGCGCCTGGTTACATTGTAGTCAATAACACAAGTATTATATCAAATATGGTAAAAAAAGTCTACAATCGTTACCAAGTGCAAATTATCCTAAATAATTGAGATGGGGAGGATTACACAATGAAACGCTTTCTGAGCATGGTGACCGTGATCGCACTACTGATTTCTACAATTTCCGCTGGATTTGCGCAGGAGATTATCTCCCCAAATAGTGGCGCAAACGAATTGATTGAAGAATCGTATGAAGCATCAGAGCATTCACAAGAAGATGTGATGAACTATGAGTCTACTGGGAGAGTAGAAGACGAAACTTCAGCTGTAAACATGCCATTAAGTGTTGATGAAGATGTTTCAAACAATACAGAAGAGGATAATAAAGAGCGCATCTTGAGCGGTGAACTACCATCAGCTTCGTTAGGAAACGAGAAAGACGATAGTACTGAGGCCGATCAGGGAACTGCAAGCAATTTATCCGACATTGCTGTTTATGATAGCGTTCAAATTATACAGCCACAGCTCTTTTCTTCTCAGAGTGCTAGTCTTTTAGCGAGCACTCCCATTGTTACTTATAGCGGCTCTTTCACTCAAAGCTACTATACAATGACCGTTGGTGACAGCCTGAATGTGGGAATAACAGCTAACGCGACAAATGCGAATCTGAGCCGTGTAACCGTAAATGTAGACGCCAGCGGCTATGATCGACTGGCATCTACTGAGATCAGCGGAACAAGCTGGTCTGGATCCTTGACACTGGACGGAACAACTGCGCCCCTCAATGTTCCCGGTACTTATACAATTAAGCTGTACGTTGCCGGTGATGCCGGAGATCCTAACTATGTGGAAGCTGCTCGTGCTACGCTTACAGTAAATGAGGCTCCCAAACCCGTTTCTTATAGCGGTTCTTTCGGACAGAGTAACTATACTTTGACCGTTGGTGACAGCCTGAATGTGGGAATAACTGCCAACGCGACAAATCGCGACAAATGCGAATCTGACCCGTGTAACCGTAAATGTAGACGCCAGCGGATATGATCGACTGGCATCCACCGAGATCAGCGGAACAAGCTGGTCTGGTTCCTTGACGTTGGACGGAACAACTGCTCCCCTCAATGTTCCCGGTACTTATACAATTAAGCTGTATGTTGCTGGTGACGCTGGTGATCCGAACTATGTGGAAGCTGCTCGTGCTGCGCTTACGGTAAATGAGGCGCCCAAACCCGTTTCTTATAGCGGTTCTTTCGGACAGAGTAACTATACTTTGACCGTTGGTGACAGCCTGAATGTGGGAATAAC
>CACZLE010000013.1 GCA_902781945.1 uncultured Eubacteriales bacterium
AAAAATGTCTGATATCATACCACGATGTAGCGCCGTATACCTGACCGGTATGTACGGTGCAATGGGAGGGAGGGGATTAACCCCTCTCTACCCTATTATATCTGCGGAAAATGGGAGGATAAAGAGTATGCTCACCTTTTTGATGATCGGCGCGCACCCTGACGATATGGATACCCTGGCCGGCGGCCTGGCCATGAAGCTCATAGATCGGGGACACAGGGCTGTTTTCCTTTCCATCACCAACGGCAACGCCGGGCATATGTCCATGGACAAGGACGCCTTGCGCCTGTGCAGATTGAAGGAGATGGCCGATGCCGGCGCGGTGCTGGGTCTGCAATATGACACCCTGGATCTGGACGACGGCTACCTGACGGCGGATATTCCCACCCGGGAAAAGCTGATGCGCTATATCCGCGCCTTGCGGCCGGACGTGATCATCACCCATCGCAGCTGCGATTATCACCCCGACCATCGGGCTTGCGGTCAGCTGGTGATGGATTGCAGCTATTTGGTGGGGGTGCCGCTGTTCTGCCCGGATGCTCCGGCCATGCGGAAGCCGCCGGTGATCCTCTATTCCGAGGATGAATTCACCCTGCCCGCGCCCTTCCGAGCGGATGTCAGCGTGCCCTGCGACAAGTATATCGACAGAAAGGTGCAGGCCACCCTGCGGCATAAATCCCAGTACTATGAATGGCTGCCCTATGACGGCCATTGGACCGAGGTGCTGGAGAGCAGAACCGAGGAGGAGGCCACGGAGCGCCTGCAGGAGCGCCTGCTTCGGCGCTTTGCCGAGACCGTTGCCCATTTCCCGGCGGGCTTCCCGGAGGGGACCCATTATGGCGAAGTGTTCCAGATCGATGAATACGGCGGCCCCATGACGGCGGAAATCCGCCAGGCCATGGAAGGCTGAAGGTATGGAGGAGCGCCCATGTCCCTGCCAATATTCGATAATCACGATCCCCGCATCCGTTATTACGAGCTGCTGCTGGAGGCGGATATCGGCGGCATACCGGAGCTGCCGCTGCCTGCGGGGTACAGCTATGCCTTTTATCAGGATGGCGACCGGGATAATTGGATCGACATAGAAAAAAGCGCCCGGGAGTTTTCCACTGTGGAAGAGGGGAAAGAAGCCTGGGGGCGCTATTACGCGGGCCGCGAAGAAGAACTCAAGACCCGCATGGTATTCGTGGTGAACGCGGCGAGGCAAAAGGTGGCCACCGCCACGGCCTTTTATGACATCACGGGCCGGGATACCAGCGGCTCCGGGTGGCTCCATTGGGTGGCCGTGCGCCGGGAGGAGCAGGGGAAGGGATTGTCAAAGCCCCTGATCACCCACGTGCTGGCCCTCATGCGCAAAATGGGCCAGACCCACGCCAAGATCCCCACGCAGACCACCACCTGGGTGGCCTGCAAGGTATATCTGGATCTGGGGTTTAGGCCCATTGCGAAAAACCTGATCAACAGCCGGGACGGCTGGCGCATCATTCGCCGCCTCACCGATCACCCGGCCCTCCTTACTCTCGATCCGGCTTCGGATGATGAAATACTGGGTAAATGACCCACCGGTCCAGCAATTGAAGGAGTCTGGGCAGCAGAAACAGCACCAGTGCCACGGAGACCACGGCCCCGCGCCCCAGCATGGTGCCGATGGAGGAAATATAGAACACCGAGCTTACGATGCCCACTGAAAATCCCGCCACGATCAGCGCCATGCCGCTGGTCAGCACCGTCGGCAGCGACAGGCGAATGGCCTCCGCAGCCGACGCTTTTTTGTTGTGACCCCGCCTCAATTCCCGGTAATGACTGGTAAGCAGGATGCCGTAATCGATGGTGGCGCCCATCTGCAGGGCCACGCAGATCAGATAGCACATGAAGAAGATGCTGCCGTCATACCAGTTGGAGAAAGCCATGTTGATCCAGATGGCCCCCTGGATCACGCACACCAGCAGCAGCGGGATCACCAGGGATTTGAAGGAGATCAGCACGATCAGAAACACCAGCCCGATGGTGATGAAGCTTACCCGCCGCATGTCCGCGGAGAAGGAGGTGGCGATGTCGTCGATGGCCAGCAGCATGCCCGCCATGGCGGTGTCCTCGCCGCACAGCTCCCGCATGATGCCCTTGATTTCGGTGATGACTTCGTGCACGTGGGGATCGCTGTAAGACAGCTCCATATCCAGCAGCATGCGGGAATAATGGGGACCGTTGAAGGCATTTTCCGCCGTTTGCAGCAACTCCTGGGCGGATTTCAGCTGATCCATGGTCCCTTCCGGCAGCAGGAAGGCGATGCGCCCCAGGGAATCCGAAAGCTGCCTGACCAACGCGTCTCCGCGGATGGGAAACCGGATATTCAGCATCCGGGCCAGGGCGTTCACGCTGCCCTCGTCCCGTCCCAGCAGCGCGGCCACCTCGGCGGCATTCTGATATATGGTCACGGCGGCCTTGCCCGTGGTGACCATGGACATCACGTCCTTGACCACGGGTACGCCTTCCGCTGTGATCCCTTGCAGCAGCTCGGCCAACTGCTGCTGTCGGGCGACGCCTTCATCGCTGTCATCCCGGGGAAAGAGCACCACGATCTGGTTGGATTGGCCGAACAGCTCCGTTACCTGCTGCGCCCCCGCGCCCATATCCCGGATGGTGTAGGTGTATACGTTTTTGCTTTGCAAACCCGCGCCCAGGGCGATCAGCAGGATCAGCGCCAGCGGCAGCAGGCCGTGCAGCGCGCTGGAAGCGCCCTCCATCCAGCTGCCCTTCAAGGGCAGAGGCTTGTGGGCGGTTTTGTCCAGCAGCGGGGCGAACAGGGTCAAAAGCCCCGGCATGAACAGGAACACCGTCAGCATGCTGATGAGAATTCCCTTGGCTAGCACGATGCCGATGTCAAAGCCGATGGTGAAGCGCATGAACACCAGCGCCAGCATGCCCGCCACGGTGGTCAGGGCGCTGGAGGCGATGGGCATAAAGGCCCCGCTCAGGGCCTGAGCCATGGCCTCGCGGGGAGCCAGCCCCTGCCTGCGCAGCCGGTCAAAGGCGTTCATCAGCATGATGGAGTAGTCCATGGCCAGGGCCAATTGCAGGATGGCCGTCACGGCGAAGGTGATAAAGGAAATGGAAGGGAAGATCCAGTTGGTGCCCATGTTGATAAGGATGGACACCGCGATGACCAGAAAGAAGATCACGGGCTCGAACCAGGAGCGGGTCATGGCCAGCAGGATGGCGAATACGATGGCACAGGATACCGCCATTACCAGCGGCATTTCCCGCAGGATGCTTTCCTGCAGGTCCCGGCTGTCCTGGGCCGCGCCGCTGATCAGGTGGGGAACATCCGCCAGCATGCCGTCCACGGCTTCCAGGGCCGCTTCCTCCTGACCGGCGTTCAGGGTGACGCGGATCAGGCGATAGCGGTGCCCGTCCCGCTCTGTGACGCCGGCTGCCGGATCATGGGCCGCCGTCAGCACGCCGTCCAGCAAGCCGATCTGCCCGGCGTACTCCGCGGCGGCTGCTTCATCCGCGTCGATCAGCACCACCGACATGAAGGAGGTCTGTTCAAATTCCCCGTTCATCAGATCCAGGCCGCGTTTGGTGTCCGTATCCTCGTTCAGATAGGCGGTCAGATCATAGTTGACCCGCGTTCTGCCGATGGACAGGGCGGCCACCACGGCGGCAACCAGCAGCAAAAAGAGCCATACCGCACGAAAGCGCACAATGAACCCCGCGATCTTTTCCTTCAAAGCATTCCTTCCTCTCGGGTGGACAGTCCACCCATTCCAGTGCTATAATATTTCAGACTTCGGTGCCCATGAGGCCCAGCTCCGCGGCGTAGGGCTTCATGCCCTCGATGCAGAGGGCGGCCACGTCCCGCACCTCCATGCCCAGCATCTCGCAGCCGCGTTTGATCAGCTCCCGGTCACACTTGGCCGCGAACTTCTTGTCCTTGAACTTCTTCATGAAACTGGAGACCTCCAGGTCATTGAGCCCATGGGGACGCATGCGGGCACAGGCGCCGATGATGCCGGTCAGCTCGTCCACCGTGAACAGGGATTTTTCCATGTCCGTGACGGGCTCCACGTCCGTGCAGATGCCATACCCGTGGGACAGGATAGCCCGCACCTCCTCCGGTTCCAATCCGGCAGCTAAAAGCGGCTCCTCCGTGTGCTGCAAATGCTCCTCGGGGTATTTTTCATAGTCGTAATCGTGCAGATAGCCGATGGCCATCCAGTGCTCCACGTCCGCGCCGAAATGCTTCGCCATGGCGCCCATGGCCGCCGATACGCTCTGGGCGTGATGGATCAGGTGATCCTCGGTCACCATGGTGGCGTTCAGTTCCTTGGCTCTTGCCAGCGTCAGCATGCAATCCGCCTCCTTTGCAGGTCGATTGCCTATCAGTTTACTACACATTCAGGGATTTATCAATCTTTTTGTGAGGGATATATGCAGCCGTCCGTTCAGTTCAGCATCATCCGCAGCAACCGCAAAACCATCTGCATGAAGGTGATCTCCCCGGAAAAGGTGGAGGTGCGCGCACCGCTGCGCATGCCCACCCAGGACATCCAGGGCTTTATCCAGAAAAATGAAAAGTGGCTGGAAAAGCATATTGCGCAGATGCGGGAAGCGCGGGAGAAGATGGGGGAAAGCAAGCCCTTCACACTGGAGGAGATCCGCGCCCTGGCCCAGCAGGCCGTTGATACGCTGCCGGGACGGCTGCAATACTATGCGCCCCTGGTGGGCGTCAGCTATGGCCGCGTCACCGTTCGGTGCCAGAAAACCAAATGGGGCAGCTGCTCCTCCCAGGGCAACCTCAATTTCAATTGCCTGCTGATGCTCTGCCCGCCGGAGGTGTTGGATTATATCGTGGTGCACGAGCTTTGCCACCGCAAGGAACTCAACCACTCTCCTCGCTTCTGGGCGGAGGTGGAGCGGGTGATGCCGGATTACAAAAGGCATCGGGACTGGCTCAAGCAGAACGGCAGCCGATTGATCGGGCGTATCCCCGAATGAAAAAATCCCGCCGGGATGGCGGGATGAACATGCGGTTTATTGCGGCCTCTCCTTGCCGAAGAAGCAGATGGCCAGGGTGCCCGGCCCGCAATGCGCGCCGATGACGGGTCCCACGTTCTCGATGGGGATATCGCCCAGGGCGGGAACCAGCTCCAGCAGGCGGTCCTTGAGCAGCTTGGCGTCCTCGGGATCGTCCGCATGCACGATGATGGCGTCGGCCTCGGCGGGATCGTCGATGTTGTCCCGGGTCTTTTCCGCCAGATAGTTGATGGCCTTGTGGCGTCCACGCACCTTGTCCACGCTCACCATCAGGCCGTCCCGGCTCTCGATGATGATGGGCTTCAGGTTCAGCATGGTGCCCAGGGCCGCGGCCACGGGCTTGATGCGCCCGCCGCGCTTGAGGTATTTGAGGTCGTCCACCGTCACCCAAGCCTGGGCCTTCATGTAGTTGGCCTCCACCCAGTCCGCGATCTCGTCCATGGATTTGCCGGCCTTGTACATGCGGTGGGCCTTCAATACCAGGATGGTCTGGGGCGCGGAGATGGACAGGGTGTCCACCACGCGGTAGGTGCGCTCGGGATATTTTTCCTTCAGCTCCGCCAAAGCGCTGCGCATGGCCGTGATGGTGCTGCTCATCTTGCTGGAGAAGGCGATGAACAGGATGTCCTGGCCCGCCGCGAAGATGGGCTCGAAGATCTCCAGATAAGCGGCCTCGTTGAGGGAGGCGGTGACGGGCGCCGCGCCCGCGCGCATTTTATCGTAATAGGTTTTATGGTCAATGGTCTGGCCAAGGTCGTCAAAGTACTCTTTCCCGTCCAGGGAATAGGGCATATAGACCACCGGGATATCGCATTCCACCTTCAGGCGATAGGGCATATCGCTGTCGCTGTCGGTCATCAGAATGTAACTCATGGTCCCCTCCTGTGTGCATAGTTTCAAACTATATTTTATATGCTGCCGGGGAAAAATGCAAGAAATATTACAAATTCGGAACCGCTTGCCATAATTTTGACAGAAAAGGAGAAGAAAAATGGGCGTGATGAACAGCGCGGGCTTCGTTTCCGCGGGCCGGGTGATCCCGGAGGTGCTGACGGATATCCGCTATTACACCAGCTTCAATTTTGTGGGGGAGCGCATCGACGGCTACATGGCCCCCTGCGCCCTCATGACCCGGCAGACAGCCCTGGCCTTGCGGGAGGTCAGCCGCCAGGCGCTGGAGCGGGGCTATCGCCTGAAAATCTTTGACGCCTATCGCCCCCAGCGGGCCGTAATGCACTTTGTCCGCTGGGCGGAAAACGTGCAGGACCAGCGCATGAAGCCCTTCTTCTATCCCCAGGTGGACAAATCCCGCCTGTTCCAGGAGGGCTATATCGCCGCCCGTTCCAACCACAGCCGGGGCAGCACGGTGGACTTGACCCTGTTTGATATGCGTCAAGGCCAGGATGTGGACATGGGTGGTCCCTTCGACTTCTTCGGCGATCTCTCCCATGCCGATTATCAGGGCATCACCGACGAGCAATGGGATCACCGCATGCTGCTGCGGGACTGGATGCTGGAAAACGGCTTTAAGGGCATCAACTCTGAGTGGTGGCATTTCACATTGGCCAATGAGCCCTATCCCGACACCTATTTTGATTTTCCCGTTACCGATCTTCCAAACGAAATCAGCGCCCCCTGAGAGGCGCTGATTTTATTATTACCGCTTGATGTCGTAATTCATGTTCATCAGGTTGCGGATGGTCTGCGCGTCGTCTGTGATGTTGGCGTCGCCGTGGATGGTGTGCTTGATCACCGAGGAGGCTACGGCGAAATTGAGCATATCCATGGGCTTGTAATCGTGCATCATGGCGTAGATGAGGCCGCTGGCGAAGGCGTCGCCGCCGCCCACGCGATCCAGGATGGTGAAGGTGAACAGCTTGCTTTCAAAGGTGTGCCCTTCATACCACATGTAGGCTTTCAGGCTGTTTTCCGAGCCGGAATGGGCATAGCGCACGTGGCGGGCGATGCATTGGATGTTGGGATAGCGCTCGATGAAGTGCTGGAACACCTCGTCCTGCTCCTCGTAGGAGGGCTGCAGGGGCACGCCGTCCTTCCAGTCGCCCTGGGCTGGGTCGCTTTCGTCCTTCCACAGATGATAGGGCTCGATGCCAAGCAGCACGTCCACGTAGGGCAGGCATTGGGTGCAGAAATCCCGGGCTTCCTCCCAGCTCCACAGGGTGGAGCGGAAATTGCCGTCAAAGGATACCGTCAGACCCAATTCCTTGGCGATTTTCAGCATGTCCAGCGTCAGTTTGGCGCAGTTGGGACTCAGGGCCGGGGTGATGCCGGACAGGTGCAGCCAGTCAAAGCCCGTCAGCAGGGCCCGCAGGTCGCAGCCGCTGAAATCGTATTCCGCCATGGCGGAATGCTTGCGGTCATAGATCACCTGGCTGGCCCGGATGCCAAAGCCGGTCTCCAGATAATAGGTGCCCAGACGGTGGGTGGGGGTTTCCTCCGGGGTGGAGAGGATCACCGGGGTGCAGTGCACGTCGCTGGAGCGCAGGGCGCGGATGGCGCTTTTGCCCAGGGAGTTATTGGGCACCACGGAGAAGAAGGTGCTGTCCACGTTCAGGCTGGCCAGCGCCAGGGCGATGTTGGCCTCGCTGCCGCCGTAGCTGGCCTCAAAGGAGGAGGTCATGCGGATCTTATCATAGTTGGGCGGGGTCAGCCGCAGCATGATTTCGCCCATGGTGATGAACTTTTTGCCGGTTTGCTGGTCTTTCAGCAGCGGATTGCCGTGGATCATGGAAATGCACGCTCCCTTTTGTCAGATGGCTTTATTATGTCATAACCGGCATAAAACGTCAAGAAAAAAAGCGCCCCATTGCCGTCTGGCAATGAAGCGCCGATTGGTTTTGACTTAGAAGTCGCCGTACATGGCCCTGTACTGAGAGGGCGTGCAGTTTTTGGAGGCGCGGAAGATGCGGTTGAAGGTGCCCACGCTGCCAAAGCCCGCGGAAATGGCGATCTCCTGGATGGGGCGGTTGGTGTGGGTCAGCAGGTCGCCCGCCACTTCCAGGCGGCGCTTGCACAGGTATTCCGAGAAGGAGAAGCCGAAGAACTGCTTGAACACCCGGGAGAAATAGTATTTGGAGAAGCCCGCGAAGGCCGCCACGTCCTCCAGGGTGATATCGTACATGTAATTCTGGTTGAGGTACGTCAGGGCGCTGTTCATGATCTCGCTGTCGATGGCCTTGCGGTCGGACAGATGCTGCAGCGGGATCTCCTGGGTCATCTGCCGACGGCCCAAAAGCACATAGATTTGCAGCAGATAGGAATAGCACAGGGAGTTCCACATGGTTTCCTTGTGATTGTAGGCCTCCACCACCTTTTGCAGCAGCTCCCGCACCTGTTTGTGGGTGTCTGATTCGTCGTGCAGATAGATGGGGCTTTTCATCAGCGGGGACATGACGGACATATCGCGCAGATGCAGCAGATAGGTGGGCTCAAAGAGGATCATGTAACGCTTGACGCCCTCTTTTTCGGACATGGAGTGGGGACAGTCCGCCGGGATGATCAGCACTTGGCCGGGGGTGACGCGGTAGGTTCTTTCAGGCAGGGTGTAAACGACTTCGCCCTCCAGGGGCAGGATGATCTCGGTGGCGGAGTGCCAATGGTCGTCGGGGTTCATGCCCTCCCGGGCGTTCCAGATGCGGATGGACGCGTGATCCGGATAGGAGATATATTCCTGCTTGCCCTGTAAAACACGAAAACCGTCGGGGACGCGTTTGTGGTTTGAGGTATCGGTGGAGCGCTTTTTATCCACTTTCATGCCTCCTTCAAAATAAATATTCCGTCTGCCGGAAAAAAGAAAATGGAAATGGAATGGGAAAAAGTTTCACATGAAAACAAAAAATGTTTTCAATGGTTATATTATGGACTATTTGTGTATATTGAGCAATGTATGCAATGGTCAATTCTTCTTGGGCCTTGCGTTTTCTTCTTGCTAATTTTAGCGAATTTAAGAAAAATCGGCTTTTTGATGAAAAAAACTCAAAATAAAGAAAAGACGCCCGCATTTTTCATGCAGGGCGCCTTTTTCGGTTCATTTACGCGTTGAGCCCGAAATGCTCCGCCGCGTATTCACGCATCTTATATTTTAATATTTTTCCGGCAGCGTTCATGGGGAAAGCGTCCATGAACTGCACGTAGCGGGGCACCTTGTGCCGGGCCATATGGCTGCGCACGTAGGCTTTCAGCTCGTCCTCCGTGAGGGCCTGCCCTTCCTTCAATATCACGCAGGCGCAGATCTCCTCGCCATATTGCTTGTCCGGCACGGCGATCACCTGCACGTCCTGCACGGCGGGATGGGTGTAGATGAATTCCTCGATCTCCTTGGGATAGATGTTTTCGCCCCCGCGGATGATCATGTCCTTGAGCCGGCCCGTGATCTTATAGGTGCCGTTGGGGTTGCGGCAGGCCAGGTCGCCTGTGTGCAGCCAGCCGTCCTTGTCGATGGCGGCGGCGGTGGCCTCGGGCATCTTGTAGTAGCCCTTCATCAGATTGTAGCCCCGGGCCACAAATTCGCCGTTGACGCCGTCCGGGCAATCCGCTCCGGTTTCGGGGTCAATGATCTTGCATTCCACGTGGGGGAAGGCCCGGCCCACGGTCTCGCAGCGCTCGTCCAGGGGATCGTCCAGTTCGCTCATGGTGTCGCCGGGAGCGGATTCCGTCTCGCCATATACCGACACGATGCCCCGCATGTTCATTTCGTCGGGTTGGGCGGCCCGACGCATCAGTTCCGGCGGACAGCCTGCCCCGGCCATGATGCCCGTGCGCATGTAGCTGAAATTGGTCTTGCGGTAATCGGGATGGTTGAACATGGCGATGAACATGGTGGGCACGCCGTGGAAGGCGGTGATGCGCTCCTGATTGATGCAGGCCAGGGCGTTGCGGGCGCTGAAATAGGGCAGCGGGCAGATGGTGGCCCCGTGGGTCATACTGGCGGTCATGGCCAATACCATGCCGAAGCAATGGAACATGGGCACCTGGATCATCATGCGGTCCGCCGTGGACAGGTCCATCCGGTCCCCGATGCATTTGCCGTTGTTCACCACGGCGTGATGGGTCAGCATCACGCCCTTGGGGAAGCCCGTGGTGCCGCTGGTGTACTGCATGTTGCACACGTCGTGGATGTCCACCCGGGAGGCCATGCGGTGCAGCTGCTCCACAGGTACGGAGCCCGCGCGGCCCAGCATTTCCTCCCAGGTCATGCAGCCCGGCATGCGGAAACCCACCGTCACCACGTTGCGCAGGAAGGGCAGCCGCTTGGCGTGCAGGGGGATGCCTGCGGGGGTATGGGCCAATTCGGGACACAGCTCTTTGATACTGGCGGCATAGTCGCTGTCCTGGCAGTTTTCGATCATCACCAGGGTGTGGGTGTCGCTCTGGCGCAGCAGGTATTCGATCTCATGGATCTTGTAGGCGGTGTTTACCGTCACCAGCACCGCGCCCAGCTTGGTGGTGGCCCAGAAGGTGATATACCATGCGGGAATATTGGTGGCCCAGATAGCCACCTTGGACCCCGCACGCACCCCCAGGGAGATCAGCGCCCGGGCGCATTCGTCCACGTCGTCCCGGAACTGGCTGTACGTGCGGGTGTAATCCAGGGTGGTGTATTTGAAGGCGTACTGGTCGGGAAATTCCTCCACCATGCGGTCCAGCACCTGGCTGAAGGTGCAGTCGATCAGGGCTTCCTTGGGCCACACGAAATGGCCGGTGTGCAGCTTATTGCTGTACAGGGATTTTTGCTCCTCTTCCTTGCCGTAGCGGCTCATGAAGCCCGCGAAATGGGCGAAGATCACCGTCATGTCGTCCAGGTCGTCCATCCAGGCCGGGTCCCATTCCAGGGTGACGAAGCCGTCGTAGTCCAGGGAATCCAGCGCCCTGATCAGCGTATCCACAGGCAGATCGCCCTCGCCGATGAGCTGATAGGTCAGGCTGCCCTGTTCATCCGGCAGGGAATCCTTGATGTGCACGTGCCGGATGTAGGCGCCCAGGTTGGTAACGGAGGTCTGCGGGCTTTCCCCGTGCAGGCGGTAGGGATAATGAAAATCCCACAGCGCCGCCAGGGTGTCGCTGGCATAGCTGTCCAGCAGATCCCGCAGCCGGGCCGTATCGGCGTATACGCCCATGGTTTCGATCAGCAGCACCACGCCCGCCTGTTCGGCCAGGGGAAGGGCGAAGGCCAGGGCCGCCCGCACCAGTTCCTCATTGAACCGGCTTTCCTCCAGGGCGGTATGCAGCCGCACATAGGGGGTATGCAGCCGCTTGGCCGCGTCCAGGCACAGGGTGATTTCCTCAAACAGTTTGCCCTGCTGCTCCCGGTCGCACAGATCCACCGTGGTATCGATGCAGGGGATGGTCAGCCCTCGGTCATAGAGGGCGCGATAGGCGGCAGCCGCGGCCTGCGGGTCCGCTGGGCAGCCCTTGCGGGCCATGGCCGGGGCGGTGATGCGGTGGATCTCGATGCCCTCAAAGCCCAGATCCGCAGCGGCGGTCAAAAAATCGTCCCAGCTGGCGTCATGCCAGCCCTTGGTGGAAAAACACAGCCTCATGCTTCGTTCTCCTCATATACGATCTTGTTCAGCGCCCCCAGATAGGCGCGGATGGCGGCGCTGACGATGTCGGTGGATACGCCGCTGCCGGAGTAGAGCCTGCCCTCGCTGCGCAGGCGCACGATGGCCCGTCCGATGGCTTCCTTGCCTTCGGTAACGGCGTCGATGTGGAAATCCTCCAATTCATAATGCCGTCCCGTGGCGCTCTCCATGGCCTTGAAGGCGGCGTCGATGGGGCCGTCGCCGGTGCTGATGACCTCCTGGCTCTCCTCCTGGTGCCGCAGCTTTAAGCAGGCCGTGGTGGTGATGATGTTACCGCTGTTGATCACGTAGCTTTCCAGGGCGTAGGCGGCGGGCACCTGCATGGCGCTGGCGGCCACAATGGCGTCCAGCTCCCGGCGGCTCACCGGCTTGCGGGCGGCAAGACGCAGGAATTCCTCGTACACCTTGGCCAGGTCGTCCTCGCTCAGGTCATAGCCCAGGGCCTTGACGCCCTCCGCAACGGCGGCGATGGAATCCTGGCTGTCGTAGGTCACGCTGTCGTCCGGCGCAGCGGGAGCGGCGGCTTCCTTGATCTCCACGCCCATAAAGCGGTTCAGCCTTTGCAGGGTGCGGTCCAGCTCCGTGATTTTCACCGCCGTAAACAGCCCCAGGGATTCTCCCCGGTGCTGCACGATGCCGCACAGCGTGCGCAGCTTGGGCGCGCCTGTGCCCATCAGACAGGTCTTAACACCGCTGGCGCCCGCGCCCAATGCCTGCACGGCGCTGGCCCCGGCCAGTTCCAGGGCGTCGTCGCAGACGACCTTGACAAAAACGTCCCTGAGCTCGGGGATTTTTTCGTAAAGCTCCTTCAAAAACGCGCCGAATTCCTCGGGCAGCAGGATCCCCGCGGTATCGCAGATGCTGACGCTGCCAGCGCCCGCCTGGATGGCCGCGCGGATGGCCTGGCACAGATAGTCCCGTTCCGCCCGGCTGGCGTCGGTGGCGCAGAATTCCACGTCGGGACACATCGAGACGCACAGGGAAACCTGATCCTTGATGGTTTCCAGCATGGCTTCGGGCTTCTTACGGGCGATATACTCCATCTGCACGCTGGACACGGGCGCATCCACGATGAGCCGGGGACGATCCGCCTTGCAAACCGCTTCCCAGGCCCGGCGGGCGCTGTCCGCCGTCAGCCCCACGGGCTGGGCCAGGGCGGTATTGTGAATCAAGGAGGCCAGGGTCTTGACAAAAACGCTGTCGGCCTTGTTTTCGGTCAGGGGAGGCAGCTCGATGGCGCTGACGTTGATCTTGTCCAGCGCCTTGGCCACCTCCAATTTTTCCTTGAAGCCCAATTGGCCCCCTTCCGCCGCCCGGCGAAGGGTAATGTCGGTGATGCTGATTTTTTTCATGATTCCGTTCCTTTCAAAACAAAAAGCCCCGGAGCAAACGCTCCAGGGACGGAATAACCGCGGTACCACCCTGATTACTGCGCAAAGGCGCAGTCTCTCGCAGGATCCCATTAGATCCTTCGCCCTGATAACGGAGCGTGCCGGGATTTCTTACTGGTGTTCGGAAATCCAGCTCGGAAGGGAGACCGTTTCCTTTGCCTGCCGTCGGCTCGCAGCATCCGCCGACTCTCTGGGGACGGTGAAAAGGAAACGTAGCTTCGTCGCAGCAATTACGCATACTTTAGCATGATGAAGCAGTTTTTGTCAAGCGAGTCCCCTTGGGGATACAATAAAAATACGAAAGTCAGGCCTTGTAATAGACTTTATACCATTCGGCAAATTTGCGCAGCCCTTCCCGGATGCCGATGGTGGGGCGGAAGCCGTAATCCTCCTCCAAGCCTTGGCTGTCGGCGTAGGTCACGGGCACGTCGCCGGGCTGCATGCCCACCAGCTGGCGGTGGCCTTCAAAGTCGTAATCCGCGGGCAGGACCTTGGCCCGCACCAGCTCTTCCTGCAAAGTGGAAATATAATCCAGCAGGTTTTCCGGGGTGCCGCCGCCGATGTTGTACACGGCGTAGGGGGGCAGGGGCAGACCGTCCTCGCCCGTGGCCTTTTCCGGCGCGCCCTGCATCACCCGCAGCACGCCCTCCACGATGTCGTCCACATAGGTAAAATCCCGCTTGCAGTTGCCGTAGTTGAAGATCTGGATGGTTTTGCCCGCCGCCAGCTTCTGAGTGGCGCTGAAATAGAACATATCCGGCCTTCCCGCGGGGCCGTACACCGTAAAGAACCGCAGCCCCGTGGAGGGAATATTGTACAGCTTGGAGTAGCTGTGGGCCAGCAGCTCATTGCTCTTCTTGGTGGCGGCGTAGAGGGACACGGGGTTGTCCACCTTGTCATCTGTGCTGAAAGGCACCTTTTTGTTGCCGCCGTACACAGAGGAAGAGGAAGCATATACCAAATGCTCCACGGGGTGATGGCGGCAGGCCTCCAGAATGTTGTAAAAGCCGATCAGGTTGCTTTCGATGTACACGTCGGGATGATCGATGCTGTACCGCACGCCTGCCTGGGCCGCCAGGTTGACCGCCACGGCGGGCTGATACTCGGCAAACACCTTGTCCACCAGGGCCTTATCCGCAATGCTGCCCCGGATAAAGACGTGCTTCACCGGGGAAGCCTTGGCGGCTTCCTCGATCAATCCCAGCCGGTATTCCTTGAGCTTAGGATCATAGTAATCGTTCATGTTGTCCAGGCTGATCACCGTGCCCGCCGTCATTTCCTTCAGCAGCCGCAGCACCAGATTGGCCCCGATGAAGCCGGGCGAACCGGTGACCAGGATGGCTTTGCCGTTCAGATCCACATGCTGTTTCATTTTGTGATCCCCCTGTATGTTTCCTGTACCTTCTGGTAGCTTTCCAGGTTGCCGATGTCGTAGCGGCTGCCGGGCATTTCCATGCTGTGCAGCGTGGAATGCTGGCACATCCAGGCCACCAGGCTGCCGGGCGCGTCGGTGCCGCAGCCGTCGGCGATGGCCTCTTTGATCCTTTTCACATCCGCCGCTTTATAGAAATAGAAAGGCGGCGTACACCAATGGCTCTTGGGGTTTGCGGGCTTTTCCTCCATGGACAGGAGGCGGTCCGCTTCATCGATCTCGGATACGCCGGTTTTGTGCAGCTTGTTTTCATCGGGCTCGTAATAGCGCATGGTGCAGGAGGTGTTTTTCTCCTGGGCGTAGGCGATGAACCGGGTCAGGCTGAAATCCAGCACGTTGTCCCCGGCGATGATCAGCAGATCGTCGTCCAGCTTCAATTGATCGATGGCGAACTGGATATCGCACACCGCGCCCAGCCGGGTTTCATTGGTGCTGGTGCCGTCGTCCACCACGGTGATGGGCAGAGAGTGCCCAGCCGCCCATTCCTCAAAATGAGCTGCGAATTTGTGGTTGGAAATGACGATATAGCCGTCCACCGCACCGGAGGTGTGGATATCCTCCAGCAGCCAGTCCAGGATGGTCTTTTCGCCCACTTTCAGCAGGGGCTTGGGAAAGTTTTCCGTCAGAGGATAGAGCCGGGTGGCATAGCCCGCGGCCAGGATCACGCATTTCATTTATTTTTCATCCTCATTTCTGATTGGCGATGCCATCCGCGCTGTCGCACAGATGGAAGCTGTATTTTCCCTTCATCTCGGGATAGGCGGTCAGGTATTCCCTTTCCACGCGCTCCCGGATGAAGTCTGCCTTGGCGGGATCGATCAGCGCCATGCAGCAGCCCTTGAAGCCCGCGCCGCTGAACCGTCCGCCGTAGATGCCGTCGGTCTCGGTCATGATCTCGTACAGCCTGATCTGCTCCGGCGCGCCGGATTCCCAATTGTGGATGCTGCTCCAGCCGGACTCGAAGGACAATTTGCCATAGGCCTCGATATCGCCCCGACGCCAGGCCTCCGCGCCGGCCTCCACCCGCTGGAATTCCGTATACCAATGCTCGCATCGACGGGCCCAAGGCGCGGGCAGCCGATCCTTATAGGCCTGGTAGACGCTGAAGCTCACGTCCCGGGCGTTGGCCTGGTTGAATTTGCCATATTCAAAGCCGGAGAAGGCCTGCAGGGCATACACGCCCGCCCGCAGTTCGTCCACGCGCATGTTGTATTTGCTGCCTGCCAGGCTGTGCTCCAGGCCGGAGAAGAAAATGGCGATCTTGCAGGGCTTCATATCGGGATGCTGGGGGATCAATTCAAAGTGATTGTACTTGCAGTCCTGATACAAAAGATGATCCTTCTTGCTCAGCACCTCGCAGCTCTGGTCCAGGGTGCCCACGTTGACGCCCACATAGTTTTTCTCGGCGTCAAAGGCGATGTTGATCAGCTCCTGTGCGCCCAGCCTGATGCGGTTCACCTTGCACAGGGCGTCCAGGAAAGCCAGGATCACCGCCGCGGAGGAGCTTAGGCCGCCAATGGGCAGGCTGCCTTCGATGACGCCGCACAGGCCCATGGACAGGGAGTATTCCTTGGACAGCGCCCAGGTGGCGCCCCGCAGATAGTCCGCCCAGTCGCCGGTCTTGTCGCCGATCTCCCGGATATGCCACTGGGCGCGCTTGGGGAATTGGAGACTGGACATCTCGACGACGCCGTTGTGCTTGGGGCTGAAAGCGATATGGATGCCCTTGTCGATGGCGAAGCCTGTGATCTTGCCCAGGTTATGGTCGCTGTGCGCGCCGATGGGGCAGATGCGGTAGGGAGAAAAGGCGATGGCTTCGGGGTCGCGCTTGTAGATCTCAAAGAATTTTTCTTCGCAGAGCATGTTTAGTCCCTCCTGAACAGGTCTCTGGTATAGACCTTCTCCTGCACGTCGTCCAGGATCGGGTCATAGCGGTTGGCGATGATGCAGCCGCACAGCTTTTTGAATTGCTCCATGTCGTTGACCACCAGGCTGCCAAAGAAGGTGCTGCCGTTTTCCAGGGTGGGCTCGTAGATCACCACGGTGGCGCCCTTGGCCTTGATGCGCTTCATGACGCCCTGGATGCTGCTCTGGCGGAAGTTGTCGCTGTTGCTTTTCATGGTCAGACGGTAGATGCCCACGGTGACGTTTTTTTCGCGCCCGCTGGAGAAGCCGTCGTCGGTATAGCTGTAATATTGGGCCATTTGCAGCACGCGGTCCGCGATGAAGTCCTTGCGGGTGCGGTTGCTTTCCACGATGGCGTGAATCAGGTTCTGGGGCACGTCCTGATAGTTGGCCAGCAGCTGCTTGGTGTCCTTGGGCAGGCAATAGCCGCCGTAGCCGAAGGAGGGGTTGTTGTAATAGTCGCCCACCCGGGGGTCCAGGCAGATGCCCTTGATGATTTCGGCGGTGTTCAGCCCCTTGACCTCGGCGTAGGTGTCCAGCTCGTTAAAGAAGCTGACGCGCAGGGCCAGATAGGTGTTGACGAACAGCTTGGTGGCTTCCGCCTCGGTGTAGCCCATGAACAGGGTCTCCACGGGATTTTTCACAGCGCCCTGCTGGAGGAGACCGGCGAAGACGCGGGCGGCGTCCCGGGTCCTGTCATCGCAGCCCACGATGATGCGGCTTGGATACAGGTTGTCGTAGAGGGCCTTCGATTCGCGCAGGAATTCCGGGCTGAAAATGATGTTGTCCATGCCCGTCTTCTCCCGGATGGAGGCGGTATAGCCCACGGGGATGGTGGATTTGATGACGATGGTGGGCTTGGTCTCGCGGCTGGCCGTAGCGTCGCGGATGATGGAAAGCACGCTTTCCACGGCGGAGCAGTCAAAGAAGTTCAGCCGGGGATCATAGTTGGTGGGGGCGGCGATGATGATATAGTCCGCCTCCCGATAGGCGCTCGCGCCGTCCAGTGTGGCGGTGAGGCGCAGCTCCCGCCTGCCCTTCTTGGCTTCCTCCAGATACTTTTCGATATATTCATCCTGGATGGGGGAAACGCGGCGGTTGATCTTGTCCACCTTGTCCGGGATGATATCGATGGCCGTCACGGGGTTGTGCTGGGCCAGCAGCACGGCCAGGGACAGGCCCACGTAGCCCGTGCCCGCCACGGCGATCTTATAGGGATGCTCAATGAGGATGCTGGCGGTGGCGGCAGCGTCCACAAACAGGTCCGTGGGCTCAAAGCCCAGGGCCTCGCCCAGGGCCTGCAGCTGATCCACCGAGGGCGTATAATCCATGGATTCCAGCCGGGACAGGATGGCCCGGTTCATGCCCGTGATCTGGGCCAGTTGTGCCTGGGTGAGTTTTTTAGCCTTACGGCGGGAGGTCACGGTATCGGCCAGCAATTGCAGGGAGAGCTTCTTCATGGGATCCTCCTTGGGGCGGATGTTGTTTAAAACAGTAAAACGCGCCTGAAAACAAAGCAATCATAGCAAACAAGAAAGAAACGCGTCAAGGGAAAAAACGTCCGTTTTCAATGAAAATTCAGGGAAATTTCCGATTTTGGCCAAAGATTGTAAATCCGTGCCGTTTTAAATAACAAATCAATGGCCTGTTACGATGGACAACATACAAAACTGTGTATAAACCGCTTGGAAAAAACGCCCGCATGTGGTATACTGATACTAACGAATAAACCCAAAGGAGCGAGAAGCCATGTATCATATCCTGGAAAAATTCCCAGATTTGCAGCCCTATGAGGGCGATTTCAACCTTCGCATGGATCGCTATCAGGGCAAATTGCGTCAGCTGGCGGGGGATGGGAGTCTGAGGGACTTTGCCAACGCCCACAGCTATTTCGGCTTTCATCATCAGCCGGACGGCTGGGTCTACCGCGAGTGGGCCCCCGGCGCGGACGAAGTCTATCTGACCGGCGATTTCAACGACTGGCATTGGACAGATACGCCCCTGCACCGCGCCGATAACGGCAATTGGGAGCTGTTCCTGCCGGGGGATACCCTGCGCCAGGGCAGCCGGGTGATCACCATCGTGCGCAATAGGGACCGCCTCACCCAGCATATCCCGCTCTACGCCAAGCGCGTCACCCAGGACTGGGTGCATCAGAGCTGGTGCTGCGAGGTGTGGGACGATTTGGAGCCCTATCCCTGGACGGACGGGGATTTCCGCAGCGACGAGCCGCCGCTGATCTATGAGGCCCATATCGGCATGGCCAGCGAGGATCACCGCATCGCCACCTATCGGGAGTTTGCCGACAACGTGCTGCCCCACGTGCAGGATCTGGGGTACAACACCATCCAGCTCATGGCCATCATGGAGCATCCCTTCTACGGCTCCTTCGGCTATCAGGTGAGCAGCTTCTATGCGGCCTCCAGCCGCTTCGGCTATCCGGACGACCTCAAATACCTGGTCAACAAGGCCCATGAGATGGGCATCCGCGTGCTGCTGGACGTGGTGCATTCCCACGCGGTGGGCAACACCCTGGAGGGCATCAACCTCTTTGACGGCACCTCCTATCAGTTCTTCCATGACGGAGCCAAGGGCGATCATCCCGCCTGGGGCACCAAGTGCTTCAATTACGATAAGCCCGAGGTGCTGCATTTCCTGCTGAGCAACCTCAAGTTCTGGATGGAGGAATACCATTTCGACGGCTTCCGCTTTGACGGCGTTACCTCCATGCTCTATCACGATCACGCCCTGGGCACCAATTTCACGGGCCTGCCCATGTATTTCACCATGAATACCGACGTGGAAGCCATCACCTATCTGCAATTGGCCAACGTGCTCATCCGCCAGGTCAATCCCCGGGCCATGACCATCGCCGAGGATATGAGCGGCATGCCCGGCATGTGCGAACCGGTGGCAGACGGCGGCATCGGCTTTGATTACCGCCTGGCCATGGGCATTCCCGATCTGTGGATCAAGTACGCCAAGGAACGCCGGGACGAGGACTGGGACCTGGATCAGCTGTGGCGGGAGTTGACCTTCCGAAATGCCGGTACCGTGGCCTATGTGGAAAGCCACGATCAGGCGCTGGTGGGGGACAAGACCATGATGTTCCGCTTCGCCGACGCCGCCATGTATGATCAGATGGGCAAGGATTGCCATACCGGCGTCATTGACCGCGCCGTGGCCCTGCACAAGATGATCCGCCTGCTCACCATGGCCGCGGGCGGCAACGGCTACCTGACCTTCATGGGAAATGAGTTCGGCCATCCCGAATGGATCGATTTCCCGCGGCCCGGCAACGGTAACAGCTTCCAGTATTGCCGCCGCCAGTGGAGCCTGATGTACAATCCTGACCTCAAATACGGCGCACTCAACGCCTTTGACCGCGACATGATCCGCACCGCCAAGGCCTATCACATCTTCGACGAGGGGTGGCCCCGCCTGCGCTGGATCCATCAGGACGATCACGTCATCGCCTTCGAGCGGGGCGATCTGCTGTTTGTGTTCAATTTCTCCCCGGACCGCAGCTATACCGATTACGCCATCCCCGTCAGCCATGGCGAGGATTATCGGGTGCTGTTCTCCTCGGACGATTACACCTACGACGGCTATGGCCGCGTGAACCGCGAGCCCATCAGCGCCTGCATCCCCGGCGTGGAGGGCAACAATCTGCGGCTGTATCTGCCCGCCCGCACCTGCTCCGTGCTGTGCCCGGTGAGCTGCATCAAGTAAACATTGCTTATATAATAAATCCCGGCGGCCTGACCGTCGGGATTTTGCTGTGTGCCGGGCATGGCACAATTATTTTCGCAGCCCTTTGGGGTAATGGTTCTTCATCTGCCCGTTGCTGGCCTTGCCAAAACCCAGGCAGAAACCCTGATGGGTGATGGCGTAAAAACCGGACAGCATTTCATTGCAGTCCAGCGTATCCCCGTGTTGGTAGGCCATGGCCTGCTGATCGTCCACTTCATATGTCCGCCCGCAGTCCGCAGCCAAAGCCAGAGCATGATCGGGAAAGAATTTTTTCCCCCGCATCTCTCCCAGATGCAGCCCCATCCGCAATACGCGGATGCCGTTCAGGGGCGGCAGATCCTCCGGCACGCGGTACAGGCGGTCTCCCTGCTGGCGATTGGGCAGTATTTCGCAGCCAATCTGCTTTGCAAAGGATTGATATGTGGTTAAGGCGTTTTTCTGCGGGGAGGAAAGCGGATGGCTTGATACGGAGGGTGCTTTTCCATCCTCCTTTTCCAGCAGCGCCACAAAGTGCCCTTCTCCCGGAAAGCGGTGGGGCCACAGATGGAGCATGCCGTCAGGCGCTTCCGGCAGACCAGAAACGCGAATGGGGAGCAGGTGAAATTCCGGAAATTCCGAAAGGAACGCCTGTACCGTTCCTTCATTTTCAATATTGTTGAAGGTGCAGGTGCTGAACACCATGCGCCCGCCGGGACGCAGCATGTTCGCGGCGGCGTGCAGGATCTCCATTTGCCGCTCGTGGCACCGCCGCGGCGCGTTTTCATCCCATTCGGCACGGGTCTCGGGATGGCGGCGGAACATGCCTTCCCCGGAACAGGGGGCGTCCACCAGGATCTTGTCAAAATACCCGGGCCACGCCGCTGCCAATTGATCGGGATAGGCGCAGGTGACAAGGGCGTTGCCGATGCCCATGCGCTCGATATTGCGGGATAAAATCTGCGCGCGGTTGGGGATGGGCTCGTTGGATACCAGCAAATGAAGGTTTGCAGCCATGGCCAGCTGTGTGCTCTTGCCGCCGGGAGCGGCACACAGGTCCAGCACTTTGTCCCCGTCCCGGGGCTGCAAAACCGCCGCCGCGGCCATGGCAGAGGGCTCCTGGATGTAATATGCCCCCGCCTCGTGCAATGGCAGGCTGCCCGCCTGGGACGCGGCGGACAGATAATAGCCGTTGCGGGCGTAGGGGATAACCCCGGTCAGATCCGCCTGTGGCAGCATGATCCGCTGGTCCCGAAACCGGATGCCCCGCAAGGAAGGCTCCTGATAGGACGCAAAAAAAGCATCTGCGTCCTCCTGCATAAGAGAACGCATCTGCTTGATAAAGGCGGCGGGAAGGGGAAAATCACACATGACGGAAGACGTCCTCCTCCTGCTCGGGATTCTGCGGCTCGGACGCGGGATAGACAGCCTCGTGGAAGGCGTCCCGGGCGTCGATGATTTCGGCGGTATGGCGTTCGGGCAAGCGGAGCCGCCCGGTCAGGACAAAGCGCTTGCTGTGCCGGTCACTGCGCCGCCGCCTCTCCTCCGGCAATTGATCCACGCCGGGCAATTGGGAATAGTCAAATTCCTCCTGCGCGGGAGCAGGCTCCGCCAGATAGGTCTCCAGCGTTTCTTCGGACATGGTCTCGCTGGTGGTCAGATCAGGGATCGGGGTATCGGCAAAGTTGAAGTCCGGCAGGGCCGTGTCAAAGCCCTGGCTGAACTGGATATCCTCCTCCGTCTCCTCGTCCCGGTCCATCAGCCGCCGCAGCCGCGTGCGCCACACATATTGG
This sequence comes from uncultured Eubacteriales bacterium, assembly GCA_902781945.1. GTDB lineage: Bacteria > Bacillota > Clostridia > Christensenellales > Aristaeellaceae > SFMI01. Next base: position 21,887 of record CACZLE010000013.1, read on the forward strand.
GGCCGCCAGCGCAGAATGTATACCACGGCATCCAAAGTAAGGCCGGCAAGCAGCAGAATGACGGCCAGGGAAAGCCAATGGCGGCTCAGCCAGGGGAGAAGGCCTGCGTCATTGCCCTGAAACATGGATAAAACGCCGCTGAACAGCGAGCGCATCCACCCCAGCAGGGCATGCAGCAGAGAATTGGAAAGGTTGTTCATGGCTTATTTCGGGGCGATCTCGATGGTGATCATCACGGTATCGTTGCTGACGTAGACCACGTCGGCGGGCTTGTTCAGCGCCACGTTGCGGGTGATGGTGGTGGACAAGTCAGTTACGTCGATGGGCTGATCCACAAATTCCGCCAGGTGCAGCTCATTGAGGGCGCTGATGTAGGCCTGCTTTCCGGCCACGGTGACCGTCGCCGGTTCGGCGGATACGCGCCGGATGGAATAGCCCGACTGGGGAACGCCCGTCACCAGATCGGCAGTATTGACCACCAGGGACTTGGCGGGATACAGCGTTTGAGAGACGGTGATGCTGTCCAGGGAAACGGACTGGCTGGTCACGTCGATCAGCGCGCTGTCGATCTCGTTGCCGCTGGCATCCACCAGGCGGAAGGGCGCGGCGGTACGCTCCTGGCCCGCTTCGGCGGTCAGGGTGGACAGATCATAATCCGCGATGCAGCGCACCACCTTGTCCACCTGGGAGCTGGGGCCGGAAACCACCACGAAGGAGGGGTCCACCTGGGCGTCCCCGCCATAAAAGCCCGCCGGGACCTCCCCCGTGGTGCTCAACCGCACGGGGATGCGGCTGCGGGACACGTATTCCTCCACCTGTACGGTGATGCTCTCCACGCTGATCTCGGTCACGGTGCCGTAGGTGCTGGAGCTGCTGGAGAGCACCTGCAGGGTCTGTTCGCCCGGTTCCCGGATGCGGGAGAGATCCACGCGCAGATTATAGTTTCCGGCGGTCACGGTATTGTAGTTTTTCTGCGGCACGTCCACATACAGACGGACGGCGGGCAGATCGTCCAGGCCGCTGACGATGATAAAGCCGTTTCGCCGCAGGGCGTCGGCGTTGACCACGCTGATGGGCACGTCGGTGAACACTTTTTCGCGGGAAAGGGTGTCGTCCTGGGTGATCAGGCCGCTCCACAGGCAGATGGCCAGGACCAGGGACAAGAGTTTCAGGGGCCAATTGTTGGTGAGGAGGAATAACAATTTGCTGAACAGGCGCTTAAAATCAATTTTTTTCATTGCTCAGCGCTCCTTTCAGCCAGTCGCGCAGACGGGTGAACAGGGAAGCCTGCGGCTGATGATACATGGAAGAGAGAATATCGGTGATGGCGGCGGCGTCCAGATGGCGGATCAGCTTGCCGTCCCGGGCCATGCTGATGACGCCGGTTTCCTCGCTGACGATGAGCACGATGGCGTCCGTGGTCTCGCTGATGCCAATGGCCGCCCGGTGCCGGGTGCCCAGGTCACGGGTGATGGCGCTGGATTCGCTCAGGGTGGACAGCATGCAGGAGGCGCTCATGATGCGGTTGCCGCGGATGATCACCGCGCCGTCATGCAGGGGCGTGTTGGGCTCAAAGATGTTTTCCAGCAGGGGAGCGGAGATGTCGCTGTTCAGTTGGGTGCCGGTCTCGATCACGTCCTTGAGGCCGGTGCGCTGCTCAAAAACGATCAGCGCGCCCACCCGGCGGCGGGACAGGTTGAGCAGGCATTGGGTGATCTCGCTGACGATGCGTCCGTTGTCCTCGTCGGCGGTTTGCAGGGTGCGTTCCCGCTTGGCTCCGCGGCCCAGCTGCTCCAGGATGCGGCGCAGTTCCGGCTGAAACAGGATCACCAGCACCACCACAACGTTATTTACGATCAGATTCAGCACCCAGGTCAGGGCGGTGAGTCCCAGGATATCCGAGAGTAAACATCCCATGATCAGGATGATGAAGCCCTTCATCACGTCGCTGGCCCGCGTCTCCCGCGTCAGCATGATCAACTGATAGAGCAGCACGGCGACGATCAATATATCTAAAATATCGTTCAGCTGTGGACGATTGATTATATTCCAGAAAAACATCTTCATCTGGTCGAAAAAGTTTGTCAAAGCCGCATCACCTTCGCTTTCAAGCTGTACACTTTATTATAACAAGTTTTAATCCTTTTGTTAAGTAGATAAAACGATTGTTACGAAAAAAAGATTCTAAAGTTTTTATGACAAAAATATATAAGGTATGATATAATACCCCAAAAAGCAGGAAGGCGAGGAGAACCATGGATCATCAGGGACATCGGGAACGGCTGCGGCAGCGCTTTCGCCGCTCGGGGCTGGAAGCCTTCGCGCCCCATGAGGCGCTGGAGCTGCTTTTGACCTACGCCATTCCCCGCCGGGATACCAAGCCCATCGCCTACGCGCTGATGAAGCGTTTCGGCTCCCTGCACGGGGTGTTTCAGGCCTCCGCGGAGGAATTGCGGCAGGTGGAAGGCATCGGGGACAGCGCCGCGGTGCTCCTCGCCATGATGTCTCCCTTGTTCCGGGCCTATCGCCGCAGCCTGGAGGAAGAGACGGACGTGATCAAAAACTACTTTCAGTCCGTGCGCTATTGCGAGGCGCTGTTTGAGGGCGAGCGATACGAAAAGTTCTATGTGGTCTGCCTGGGCAACGGCATGAAGCGGCTCAACACCGTGCTGATCGCCAGCGGCGACGTGACGGAGGTGCGCGTCTACGCCCGCCATATCCTCAGCGCCCTGACGGAGTGCAACGCCCTGGGCGCGCTGATCACCCACAATCATCCCAGCGGCATCGCCCGGCCCTCGGGGGAGGATATCGCGCTGACCAACAGCATCGCCGCTTTGCTGGACGGGGTGGGTATCAAGCTCTACGATCATATCATCGTGGCGCCCACGGAGACCTTCAGCTTCCGCCGGGGCGGCCTGCTGGGGGAGGAGAACGGCGCGGTGACGGAGGCGGCACAGCATTTTGAGCAGGTGCTGCCCGCCGTGCGGGACGAGATCTATCAAAACGGAACGACCCAAAAGGGAGAATGCAAGCAATGCGAGCAAAACGGCGAGGATTACCTTTTATGATCCGGCTGCTGATCGGCCTTGTGGCTTTGGGATGCTTTGTTTGGATCGGATTGGTGGCCTTTGTCACGATCAAAGAGAAAACGGTTCCCGTTTCCCGGCCCCAGGACACCCAGGCCATTATCGTATTGGGGGCGCAGGTGAAGGAGGACGGCAGCCTCAGCCTGCAATTGCAGTGGCGGCTGGACAAGGCCCTGGAGGTCTATCGGGCCTATCCCCAGCCCATCGTGGTCTGCGGCGCTCAGGGGGAGAACGAGCCCACCACGGAGGCCGCTGCCATGCGGGATTATCTTTTGCAGAATGGCGTGCCCGACGCGGATATATTGCTGGAGGATCAATCCTTCAATACCCGGCAAAACCTCAAAAACGCCCAGCGGATGCTGGGGGAGAACGTCAAAAAAGTGCTGATCGTCACCAGCGATTACCACCTGCCCCGGGCCATGGCGTTGGCCCAGGATACAGGCTTTGAGCCCACCGGCGCGGGCAGCCCCATCAAGTGGTATTACTGGCCCAAGAACCATTTCCGGGAAGCTCTGGCCTGGGTCAAATACTGGCTGCAAAAGGGCGGAATCATTCCATACTAAAAGGGAACGGCAATACAGCCGCTCCCTTTTTTATGCTCAAGTGAATCTTACACGCTCAGTTTGCGCTCCATGATGATGGCCGTGATCATATACATCACAGCGGTGAAGGCCAGGGAAATGGCACCGTCCACCAACAGCAGCGTATTGATGCTGGGGATGGAGGCGGTGACGGTCCGGGCGACCCATCCGACAAACCAGGAAAGGGCCAGGAACAGCACGAAGGAAAGCAGACCGTTGAACCGTTTGCCGTTGAGCAGGGCGGCGCTGATGACAACGGCAAAATACGCCGTGATCACGGTGAGGATCCAGCCCGCCAGCAGGCAGAATACAAAGGCGGCCATGCCCTCCATGTCGATGAGCAGCTGGTGATTGGCAAAGGTCAGGTGGCTCAGAAAATCCTGGATCGCGCTCCACAGCCGGTTCAATTCGCCGCTCTTGGCAAAGAGCAGGGTAAGATCCAGCGTGCCCAGGGCAAAGTAGAAAGCGCCGCCGATCAGGATGGACAGGCCGCATTCCAGCACCTTCGCGCCCAGGATGGAATAACGGCTGTTCGGCGTCATGAACAGCATGTAGCTCTGCTTGGTGTTCATGTCCCGGTGCAGGGTCATCACGCTGTAAAGGCCGATCATCAGGATACCGCCCAAGGCCAGAAACATCAGCAGCATCACGGAAAGCCCCAGGGTCGTTTCCCTTTCCACATACAGGCCGATCAGAAAAGCGATTTCCGCCACGGCGGTAACGCCCAGCAGAATCAGCTTGGTGATCCAGGTTTTGCGAAATTCATATTTCATCAGCTTTAACATGGCTCATTCCTCCGTGTGTCCATAGATTTCGCGGTAGCGATCCGCCATGGAGGCGCCGCGGTCCACGCGCATCTCCTCCAGATCGTCCACCTCTGCCAGCTTGCCCTGACGGATAAAAACGGCCTTGTCGGCGATGGCTTCCATTTCCTCCACCAGGTGGCTGGACAGCAGCAGCACCTTGTTTTCATCGGCGTGCTCCAGAATGCAGCGGCGGATGTTGTCCCTGGCCAGCAGATCGATGCCGTTAAAGGGCTCGTCCAGCATGTATACCTTGGCGTCCCGGGCCATGGTGACGGCGATTTTCAGCTTGGCCATCATGCCGGAGGACAGGGCCTTGGTTTTCATGCTTTCTTCCAGCTCCATCTGCCGCAGCATGGCCCGATAGCCGTCCCAGGAGAAATCATCAAAGAAATCCGCGTAGTAAGCGCCCACGTCCTTCACCGTCATCCAGGTATAGAAGAAGGACTCGGTGGACATGTAGGCGATCTTCCGGCGGCTGTCGATATCCACCGGCTTGTCCTCAAAGAGCATCTGGCCGGAGGTGGGCTTGATGAGCCCCGCCGCCATCTTCATCCAGGTGGTCTTGCCGCTGCCGTTGGGGCCCAGCATGGCGTACACGTGGCCCTTTTCCAGCCTCAGGCTGATATGATCCACAGCGGCTTTGGTTCCAAAGATTTTGGTTATTTCCTTGCTTTCGAGCATGTTTTAATCCTCCTTTTTCAGCAGCCATTGGGCGGCCTCGTGACGCGAGATGCCCAGCAGCTCCATGGTATCCAGAAACTGGCAGACGGCCTGCCCCGCGATTTCCTCCCGCAGGGCGAAAATGCGGGCGGTGTCCTCGGTGACATAGGTGCCCATGCCGCGCCGGGTGGCGCACAGCCCCTTCTTTTCCAATTCCTGATACACGCGGGCGGCGGTGTTGGGGTTGATGGAGAATTGCAGCGCCAATTCCCGTCCGCCGGGCAGCTTTTCGCCCGGCTGCCGTTTGCCGGTGACGATATCGATCTCCAGGGCCTCCAGCACCTGCATCCAAATGGGCAGGGAAGGGTTGAACTGCATGCGCCATCACTCCTTAATGTTTTAGTGCACTAGTGCAATGGTACACTAAAAACCGCGCAATGTCAACACTTTTTTTCGGAAAATTTCAAAAAAAGTGAAAAATAACGTCTTAAAGGTGTTGACAAAAGAAAGGGCTTTCAATATAATATTGCATGTTCGCGATTGGAGGGATGACTTTGCTGCTTGATGTATCACGCGCGCTGCGCAACCCGGGCGAGGCCGTTCCCTTCACCCATCATGAGCACATCCCGCCGCAGGAGATCAGCGGCGAGACGGTGACCTTCGACGATCCCGTTGTGATGGAAGGCCACTGCACCATGTCCGGCGACGATCTGACCCTGGACGGCACGTTGACAGCCACGGCCCACTCCCGCTGCTGCAATTGCCTGGGCCCCGCGCAGGTGGATATCAAGGTCCCCTTCCACGAGGTCTTTACCCGGCTGGATCGTCCCCAGGAGGACACGGAAGCCGATCCGGACCGCTGGGTGTTCCTGGGCTCCAAGGCGGAGCTTTCTCACCTGGCGCTCACGCTGGCGGTGCTGGAACTGCCCATCCGCATCCTGTGCAAGCCCGATTGCGAGGGATACAAACAGATGGCCCCCGGCTACACCAACCCGCAGAAAAGCAATCCCTTTTCTGTACTGCAAAATCTTCAGCTTAAAAATGATCAGGATGATCAGGAGGTATAAGCATGGCTCTTCCCAAAGGAAAAATTTCCAAAGCCCGTAAGCACAGCCGCCGCGCCAATTGGAAGCTCTCTCTGCCCGCTATCGTCACCTGCCCCCAGTGCAAGAAGAAGATGCTGGCCCATCGCGTGTGCAAGAACTGCGGTTATTACAACGGCGTTCAGGTCGTCGTTCACGACGAGGAAAAGTAAGCTGATATAAGGCTTTTCCCTGCGAAAAAGAGGAGTACTCCGGCAAAGCCATCAGAGAGTGCGGTCCATGGGCTGAAAGACCGCTTGGCAGCATCCGGAGGAAGGTCGCTTTGGAGGGGGACGGGTGAAGGAATGTAGCTCGTCCGTGTGGCGCCCGTTATCGCGCCGTGAGGCGGCAATTTTTTGCCGCGAAGCAAGGTGGTACCACGGGTCGCTCCGTCCATGCGTTGGACGGGGCGGCTTTTACTATTTGATCAAGGAGAAAAACGATGAGCGAACAGTTCAATATGGAGAAACAGTATAATCCCCAGGCCATCGAAGCCTCCACCTATCAGCATTGGGAGGAGAGCGGCGCTTTCAAAGCCCATCGCGTGGAAGGCAAAAAGCCCTTCACCATCGTCATGCCCCCGCCCAACATCACCGGTCAATTGCACATGGGCCATGCCATGGACTGCACCCTGCAGGACGCCCTGACCCGTTATCATCGCATGAAGGGCGATCCCACCCTGTGGCTGCCCGGCACCGACCACGCCTCCATCGCCACCGAGGTCAAGGTGGTGGAAAAGCTGGCCAAGGAGGGTATCAAGAAGACCGATATCGGGCGCGAGGAGTTTTTGAAGCACGCCTGGGCCTGGAAGGCTGAGTACGGCGGACGCATCAGCCGCCAGCTGCGCCGCATGGGCTCCAGCTGCGATTGGAGCCGTGAGCGCTTCACCATGGACGAGGGCTGCAGCAAGGCTGTGCGCGAGGTCTTTGTGCGCCTGTATGAAAAGAACATCATCTACCGCGGCAACCGGCTGGTCAACTGGTGCCCCTGCTGCGATACCTCCATTTCCGACGCCGAGGTGGAATACGAGGAGAAGGAAGGCAACTTCTGGCATCTGCTCTATCCCGTCAAGGAAACCGGGGAATATCTGGAATTGGCCACCACCCGCCCCGAAACCATGCTGGGCGATACCGCCGTGGCCATCAATCCCGCCGATCCCCGCTATGCGCACCTCCACGGCTGCCACGTGATCCTGCCCCTGGTCAACAAGGAGATCCCCATCGTGTGCGACGAGCACGCCGATATGGAAAAGGGCACCGGCGTGGTGAAGATCACCCCCGCCCACGATCCCAACGACTTTGAGGTGGGCCAGCGCCATCAGCTGCCCATCGTGCGCGTGTTCACCTACGACGGCCACATGACCGGTGCGCAGGACGCCGCCGAGGCGGAGGAGATCTTCGCCAGCGGCAAGGCCACCGTCAACGAGCCCCACGTGCTGGACTGCGGCAAGTACGCCGGCATGACCACCCTGGAGGCCCGCAAGGCCATCGTGGAGGATCTGACCGCCCTGGGCCTGCTCAAATCCATCGAGCCCCTCAAGCACGAGGTGGGCACCTGCTATCGCTGCCACAACGTGGTGGAGCCCATGGTCAGCAAGCAGTGGTTCGTCAAAATGGAGCCCCTGGCCAAGCCCGCCATCGAGGCCGTGCGCAACGGCGAAACCCGCTTCCTGCCGGACCGCTTCAGCAAGATCTACTATAACTGGATGGAAAATATCCGCGACTGGTGCATTAGCCGCCACCTGTGGTGGGGCCATCGCATTCCCGCCTGGTATTGCCCGGACTGCGGCGAGACTATCGTGACCCGGGAGGATCCCACCGTTTGCCCCAAGTGCGGCGGCAAGCATCTGGAGCAGGACGAGGACGTGCTGGACACCTGGTTCTCCTCCGCCCTGTGGCCCTTCTCCACCCTGGGCTGGCCGGAGCAGACTGAGGACCTCAAATACTTCTATCCCACCAGCACCCTGGTGACGGGCTACGACATCATCTTCTTCTGGGTGGCCCGCATGATTTTCAGCGGCATCGAGCAGATGGGCAAGGTGCCCTTTGACACCGTGCTGATCCACGGCCTGGTGCGCGACGAACAGGGCCGCAAGATGAGCAAATCCCTGGGCAACGGCATCGATCCCCTGGAGGTCATCGACCAGTACGGCGCGGACGCCCTGCGCTTCTCCCTGTGCATGGGCATCAGCCCGGGCAACGATACCCGCTATTCCACAGGCAAGCTGGAATCCGCCCGCAATTTCGCCAACAAAGTGTGGAACGCCAGCCGCTTCGTGCTGATGAACCTGGAGGACAAGGAAACCCTGGAGGGCAAAAAGCTGGAGCTGGCCGATCAATGGATTCTGAGCCGCTACCATGAGTGCACCCAGGATGTGACCCGCCACTTTGACGACTGCGAGTTCGGCATGGCGGCCCAAAAGATCTACGATTTCGCATGGAGCGAATTCTGCGACTGGTATATCGAGCTGGCCAAGGGCGGCCTGCTGGGCGAGGATGCCGAGCGCAAGGCCACCGTCCGCGCGGTGCTTACCGAGGTGCTCAGCGGCCTGCTTCGCCTGCTGCATCCCTTCATGCCCTTCCTCACCGAGACGGTGTATAAGTTCCTGCCCGGCTGCGAGGAGGCCAGCTGCATGCTGTCCGATTGGCCCAAGGCGGAGGAGATCCCCGTGTTCCCGGCGGAGGAAGCCCAGATGAACGGCATCATGGATATCATCCGCGCCGTGCGCAACCTGCGCGCCGAAATGAACGTGCAGGCCGGCCACAAGGCCCGCTTGATGGTGCGTCCCGAAAATGGCTGGGCCGAGGCCATCCAGGGCGCGGAGATCTTCTTCCGCCGCATGGCCAACGCCTCCGAGCTGGAGTTGCTGTCCAAGGATCAGACCGTTTCCGAAAAGACCGTGGGCGCGGTGACCACCGCAGGTGAAATCCTGATCCCCCTGGGCGACCTGGTGGACTTTGAAAAGGAAATCGCCCGCTTGACCAAGGAAAAGGACAATCTGGGCAAAGAGATCGCACGGGCCGAGGGCAAGCTCAATAACCCCGGCTTCGTCAGCAAGGCTCCCGCCGCTCTGGTGCAGCAGGAACGCGAAAAGCTGGAAGCCAACCGCAAGATGCTCCTTTCCCTGGAAGCCCGTATTGAGGACTTGAAGCAATAATGAAATTCAAACACGAACCCGTTCTTTTACAGGAAGTGCTGCAATGGCTGGATCCCGCCCCCGGCGGGATCTTTGCCGACGGCACCCTGGGCGGCGGCGGCCATAGCCAGCGCATATTGGAGCGCATCGGCGATACCGGCGCGCTCTACGGCATTGACCGGGACCAGGACGCCTTGCAGGCCGCCACCGCGCGCCTGCAGGGCTTTCCTGCGTTTCATGCCATCCATGGCAACTTTCACGATATCGACCAATTGCTGCCCGAGGGCGTGGAACTGGATGGGGGATTGCTGGATCTGGGGGTCTCCTCCTATCAGCTGGATACCCCGGAGCGGGGGTTCAGCTACCATGAAGACGCGCCCCTGGACATGCGCATGGATCGCTCCTCCGGCATGACGGCGGCGGAATGGCTGAATACCGTCAGCGAAAAGGAGATCACCGCCGTTCTTTATGATTACGGCGATGAAAAATGGGCGGCCCGCATCGCCAAGATGATCGTGGAGCGCCGCCCCCTGTCCACCACGGGGGACTTGGTGGCCTGCGTGGACGCCGCCATTCCCAAGGCTGTGCGCCGCAAGGACGACGGCCACCCGGCCCGCCGCACCTTCCAGGCCGTGCGCATCGCGGTGAACGACGAGATCGCGCCCCTGGAAAAGGCGCTGGACGACTGGATGAAGCACATCCGTCCCGGCGGACGCCTGTGCGTCATCACCTTCCATTCCATCGAGGACCGCATCGTCAAGCATGCCTTCCGGCGGATGCAGAATCCCTGCACCTGCCCGCCGCAGGCCCCCATCTGCACCTGCGGCAAAAAGCCCGTGGCCAAGGTCATGGGCGGCGGGGCCATCCGCCCCACCAAGGAAGAACTGGCCTTTAATCCCCGTTCCCACAGCGCCACGCTGCGGGTGGCTCAGAAGCTGTAAGGAGGCTGCATGCTGTACGTCGTCGCAACGCCCATTGGCAATCTGGGGGATATGAGCCCCCGGGCTGTGGAGACCCTGCAAAAAGTGGATCTGATCGCCGCCGAGGACACCCGCATGACCATGAAGCTGACCCAGCATTTCCACATCGAAACGCCCCTGACCAGCTGCCACAGGCACAATGAGTTCGGCAAGGCGGAGCAGATCGTCCGCCGCATGCAGGAGGAAAATATCGACGTGGCTCTGGTGACAGACGCGGGCACCCCCGCCATCTCCGATCCCGGCACCCACCTGGTGCATCTGGCGGCGGAGGCGGGCATTTCCGTGGTGGCGGTGCCAGGCCCCACGGCCATGGCCTCCGCCATGTCGGTGTCCGGCATCGACGTTGCGGAATTCACTTTCCTGGGCTTTTTGCCCAGGGAAAAGAAGGACCTAAAGGAAAAGCTGCTGGACGCGGCCCAGCGCACACAGGCCATCATCGTTCATGAATCGCCCTACCGCGTACTGGAGCTCATGCGCGTGGCGGCGGAGACGCTGCCCGAAGCGGGGGTCAGCGTCAGCTGCGATCTGACCAAACTGCACGAATTGACCCTGCGGGGCAATATCGCGGACGTGCTTACTCAGATGGAGCAAAACGAAAAGACCGAAAAGGGCGAGTACTGCATCGTTTTTGATCTGAGAAAAGTGCCAAAAAAAGAAAAAGCCGTCCAGGCGGATATCAGTTTGGAGGCGCAATTGGTGGAAACCATGCTGGCGGGGGATTGCTCCCTGCGGGACGCGTCCAAGGCGCTGGTCGAAGCCGGCAATAAGAAAAACGCGGTGTATGCCGCGTCCCTGCGGCTCAAAAAACTGTTTGAGGAGGAGTGATCCTCCTTTTTTTGACATATTGTGGGTTTAATGCTATAATGCCCCTGTCGATACCGGAAACGGATCGAACATAGGAACTTTTTTATGAAAAGTCGGGCATCCTTTGCGAGCCCGAACGGAGGAGAAAAATGAAAACAAACAACCGCAACAAGAAGATCGTCCAGCTCACCCTGCTTGCCCTGCTGACCGCCGTTCTGGTGGTGCTCAGCCTGGTCAATATTCCGCAGCCCGCGGGGCTGTCCATCACCTTCAACATGATCCCGGTGGCCATCGCCGCCATCGCCATGGGCCTGCCCGGCGGGGCCATCATCGGCGGAGCCTTCGGCCTGATCAGCTTTTTGCAGTGCTTTGGCATCCTGGGCTTCAGCGCCATGGGCGCGGCTCTGGTGAGCGTCAGCCCGGTGCTGATGTTCATTCAGCGCTTCTGCTCCCGGGTGCTGGTGGGCGTGCTGGCGGCTCTGGTTTACCGCGCACTGAACCGCCGCGGCGTGCGTCAGCAGATCAGCTGCACGGTGACGGGCTTCTGCGCGGCGTTCTTTAACACCCTGTTCTTTATGCTTCTGCTGGTATTGCTCTTTGGCCATACCGAGTATATGCAAAATCTGATGGCCGGACGCGGCGTGCTGACCTTTATCATCGCTTCCGTGGGCATCAACGCTGTGGTGGAGATGATCGTGGCCGCCGTCGTCACCGGCGCGGTGGGCGTGGCCCTCAAAAAAGCCCGGCTGATTTAATACTATTCTCCGTCTAAACCGTTGAATCTTCGGGCGTCTTTTCCGCTCTGACATCGCTTCGTTCCGGTCAACGTAGCGGTGCTACGCCTCCCTTCACTCAGCTTCGCCAGAACGAAAAATCCATCCCGAATCTTTCAACGCTTTAGACGTCAAATAGTATAATAAGGAGAAACCGCATGATCTTTACCATGGACGTGGGCAACACCAATATCAAGATGGGCCTTTTCAACGGAAAAGAGCTGATCAAATACTGGCGCTTGTCCACCAACCGCACCAGCACCAGCGACGAATACGGCATCCTGGTCACCAGCCTCTTTCACACGGACGGCCTGAGCCGCAACCAGGTGAACGGCATCATGATCTCCAGCGTGGTGCCCACGGTCAATTTCACCATCGAGCACATGTGCAACGACTATTTCGGCATTTCGCCCATGTTCGTCATGCCGGGGGTCAAGACCGGGCTCAACATCCAGTATGATAATCCGCAGGCCCTGGGCAGCGACCGCATCTGCAATGCTGTGGCGGCCCACGCCTATTATGGCGCGCCTTGTATCTATATCGATTTCGGCACCGCCACCACCTTCGGCGTGGTCAATGAAAAGGGCGCCTTCGTGGGCGGCTGCATCTGTCCCGGCATCAAGATCGCCAGCGAGGCCCTGGTGCACGGCACTTCCAAGCTGCCCAATTTCGAGCTGGTCTGGCCGGATTCCGTCATTGGGCGCAACACCATCAGCAACCTGCAATCCGGCATGCTCTATGGCTTTGTGGGCCAGGTGGAATATCTGGTGAAGCGCATGCGGCAGGAATTGGGCCGGGAGGACGCCGCGGTGATCGCCACCGGCGGCATGGCCCGCATGATTGCCGAGCAGACCCAATGCATCGACCATATCGACGGCCTGCTGACGCTGAAAGGCCTGCGGCTGATTTATGAACGCAACCACGAGTAAAACAAAAGGACGTCCTTTGATCGGCGTCCTTTTTTGTTATCTGTAATAGCGGGAGATGGGCTTGATGGGCTTATGCCGCGGTTTTCGGCTGCGGAAACCCAGGAGGCGTTTTACGCCGCGGACGAACAACCAGATCACGGTGACCATCCCCAGGAAGAAAAACAGGATCTCCACCGTGAAACGGGGAAAAGGGTTGCGGTCGTTCTCCGTCTGCCAGATGATGTCATCCAGTTCGGGCACGTCCAGCATGCGCTTGCCGATGGTGCGGGAAGCCACCAATTCGTATTCAATGGGCTCGCCTACCTCGGGATAGTAGGTCAGCGTGGCCATTTGCTCGCCCACGGTGATGGGGGCCACGGGATCGTGCACATATTCGATGGACACCAGGTCGTTGAAATTGGCCACCAAGTAATCCAAACGGCTGCGCAGGGTGACGATCACGTCGTTGTTATTGTTGTCCAGCTTGTTAAGGGACAGCTCCAGCTGTCCCAGCCCAGGATCATCCAGATCGTACTTGGAGATCTCCAGCACCTTGGGCCGCATGGCATACAGGTCGGCCACCGACACGCTGACATATTGGGAGAAGCCGTATTCCATCAGCCTTTTGGTGTCCTGCCAGCAGTAGCGGTAGGTGTTGGTGCCGCTGCAATGCAGCACCACGGAGATAAAGGTGACGCCGTCCTTTTCCGCCGCGCCCACAAAGCAATGGCCCGCCGCGGCGGTATTGCCCGTCTTGACGCCGATGGCGTAGGGATAATAATAGCTGCTCTCCTTGTCGGTCATGAATTCCGTAAGCCGACCGGTAAGATTGCGGGAGCGGTACACATTGTCCTTGGGCAGCACATAGGAGGCGTGGGCCACGATATCCCGGAAAGTCTCGTCCTGCATGGCTTCCCGGGTGATGATGGCCATATCCCGGGCGGAGGTATAATGGTCGTCGTTGTGCAGGCCGTTGGGATTGGCAAAATGGGTGTTCACCAGACCCAGGGAATTGACGTACTGATTCATCAAATCCACAAAGCCCTCGATGCTGCCGCCCACGGCCTCGGCAATGACGTTTGCGCCCTCGTTGCCCGAGCGGATCATGGTGGCATACAGCAGGTCCTTGAAGTTGATTTCCTCCCCCGCGGTCAGCGGGATCATGGAGGAGCCTTCCTCCACCTGCATGGCCCGCTCCGAGGTGACCACCGTTTCGTCCAGATCGCCCATCAGGATGCCCAGATAGGTGGTCAATATCTTGGTGGTGGAGGCGGGATACAGCCGGGCGTCCGCGTTCTTTTCATAAACCACCATGCCGGTGTTGGCTTCGATCAGGATGGCCGCCGTGGCGTCGATATCGATGTCGTTCAGGTTTTCGGGATGATTGGGGTCGTAGTTGCTGCTGGTGGCGGAGGCGGGCAAGGCAAAACAGACCGCAAAGAGCATTGCGGCCATCACGAACCCTGCCAGTCGTTTCAGCATGCGTACAGTTCCTCCCAAACAGATTGGGTCTATTTTATCATAAAGCGCGCAAAAAGTACAGCCCAAGGGCAAATGGAACCTTTGACAGATCTTTACAGGATCACCGGTTTTTGCCGATAAATCGCCCCAAAGGGCTGATTTGCCCCAAGATTCCACAAATCGTCAGCCCGGGCGTCCAGCTGCATTTCATAGGTCGGAGGATCGGCGGGCATCTGGGATATGAAGGAAAAACTTTCGTCGGCGCTGTTTCTGAGCAGGCCGGACGCGCCCTTTCGGAAGCCCAGGACCAAGGCGTGCCTTGGCAGCGGCTCCAGCCGCCGGGCGTCGGTATCCAACAGTACATGGGCCAGCAGTCGGTTGATCCGGGCATAGGAATACCGTTTGGTTTTGACGGCCAGCACCATTTCCTCCCGGGTCTGACCGTTCGCGGCCAGTTGCAGCCTGTTTTCTATGCCTTCGGATAATCCGGGCAGACGCGAGAAATCAGTTCCCTGCCGCAATTTCCACCGCAGCAGCGGCGTAAGCGCGTCCGGCAGATGATATTGTCCCGATTGGAAAGCGGTTTGCAGCAGGGCAAAGGCTTCTTCCGGCATGGATGTCTGTACCTTGTCCCATTCCCGCCCCAGACAGGCGGCGCGGACCGCCGTTGCGGAGGGCAAGCAATCGGCCTGCAAATCCTCCGCGTGATAGCTTCCGGAACGGGGCACCGGCACGGGCGTGATCTGTGCGCGCATCCGGTGGATCGCCCGCAGATAGCAGATGGCCAGCGCCGTGTTGGGCTGGGCCAGCAGCACGGGAGCTGCGCCGAGGCTCTCCGCCAGCGCCTGTCCCTGGGCGGCGGGGAAGGCCATGCCATCGTTCAGCAGCGCGTGCAGCCGCGCCTGATATTCCGCGTTGGGTTCTTCCAGCAGCGTTGCGGCCTTTTCCAGAACGGGGATGCCCTCCGGCTCCGCGCCGAAGCACAGATATTCCGCCCCCAATTGCCGCAGGATCGCCAGGCCGCCCATAGCGAACCGCTCCGCCTCGCACACGGAAAAAGAGATTGGCAATTGCAGCACCAGGTCCGCCCCGGCCCGCAGCGCCATTTCCGCCCGCGTATGGGGAGACAAAAGCGCGGGCATGCCGCGCTGGGTGAAGCTGCCGCTCATGACGCAGACGATCAAGTCTGCGCCCGTCCGGCGGCGGGCTTCACTCAGATGCCAGGCATGCCCGTTGTGCAGCGGATCATATTCGGCAATGACGCCACAAATCCGCATGGCGGTCAATGGAGAGACGGGGGATAGACGCCCTGATCGTGCAGCTTTTTGAGCTCCTGCTGCACATAGGGCTTATCCTGGGGATAGGTGATGCCAAACCAGGTGGCGTTGGTGGACAGCACGCGCACGATCATTTCCTTCTTGCGCATCAGATCGTCCACCATGATGGGCAGCAGGCATTCGACCTTGATGGCGTCGGGAGCAAGCCCGCGCAGGAAGGCGTCGAAATAGGCTTCCATCTGCTTGAACACGCCGGGTACAAAGCCCCAGAAATTCATGGAAACCAGGGCATTGGGATCCAGGATCACGCCTTCTTCGCTGGTGGCGGTATCGCGGATGGTGCCGTCGGCGAAGGGCTGGATCTTGAAGGTCTCGGTCACTTTGGTGAGCAGGCCGTTTTCCTGGCTGCATACGCCGCGGGTCACGGTGCCGTTTTCGCTCACGGTGTTTTTGAGGTAATAGCCCACCATGCAGGCCTCGCCGTCCTTCAGGGTTTGCAGGCATTGGTTCATGGAAGAAAAGCCGTCCACGCCGTAATAGTCGTCGGCGTTCACCACGGCGAAGGGCTCGTTGATATATTTTTCGGCGCACAGTACGGCGTGCACGGTGCCAAAGGGCTTGGTGCGATCAGCGGGGATCTGATAGAAGGAAGGCACGGAGCTGAAATCCTGGAAGGCATAGCACACCTCCACCGGGTTGCCGTCCTGATCCTTGCAGGAGGCCACCAGATCGCCGCACAGCGTTTCGATCAGGGGCTTCATGTCGGGCTTGATGACGAACACGAACTTGGAGAAGCCCGCGCGCACCGCGTCAAAGATGGAGTATTCCATCAGCATTTCGTGATTGGGGCCGATGCCTTCGGTCTGCTTGTTGCCGCCGTACCGGCTGCCAAGGCCGGCAGCCATGATGACCAGAGCCGTTTTCATATTTATGTTCCGCCTTTCTGCGAAAGGCACCGATGCGGTTATGAAACCTGGGGCGCCGTTTCGCGTTAGATAATAAGTTTGCTATACTCCTTGTGTAGGACTCAGCATACTACAGAACCCGAGGAGGTGAGTGGCGGGGCTGTATAGCGGCAAACCCCGCATATTTATATGGTGTCGGCTGTCCTAAAGGC
>CACZLE010000014.1 GCA_902781945.1 uncultured Eubacteriales bacterium
AGGTGGTATTATGCCCAAAAACGGCTCTCCCCAGAATCGGACCCTGTTTCCCACCCCGTTCAGCAAGGCCTACTGGCGGCAGGCGGCCTCGGAATTCCGGGACCTTAAAATGCTGCTGTTCGCCGCCCTGGTGGTGGCCCTGCGGGTGGCGCTCAAATCCGTCAGCATTCCCATCGCGGCGGACCTGCGCATCGGCGTGGGGTTCTTTGTCAACGCCTTCGGGGCCATGATCTACGGCCCGGTGGTGGCCGCGGCGGGGGCGGCGGTATCGGACACCCTGGGGGCGCTGCTGTTCCCGTCGGGTCCCTATTTCCCGCTGTTCCTCCTCACGGAGATCGCGGGCTCGGTGATCTTCGCCCTGTTCCTGTACAGCACCAAGGTCACAGCCCTGCGGGTCATCCTGTCCCGGTTCTGCATTGACTTTTTTGTCAACCATTGTGCTCAATACGCCGGTGATGATGGCCTATTACAGCATCATGCTGGGGAAAAGCTACAAGGTGCTGCATTGGCCGCGGATCGTCAAGAACCTGGCCATGTTCCCCATCGAATCGGTGCTGCTGATCCTGTTCCTGCGGGCCGTCATTCCGGCGGTGAAGCCGCTGGGTTCCATTCCCGGCGATCTGAGCCAGCTGCGCTTTACCCGCAAAAATATCATCCTGCTGGCCGTTTTTACGGTGATCGGCGTGGCCGCCGTGATCCTGTATGCCGCCACGCGCTGAAAAGGAGGGCCGACCATGAAAGTACGCAAGAAAGAGATCCTGCGGGTGCTGGAGGAAAGCTATCCCGACGCCCGGCCCGAGCTGAATTTCAGCAATCCCTACGAAACGCTGGTGGCGGTCATGCTCTCCGCCCAGTGCACGGATAAACAGGTCAACAAGGTCACGCCCGCCGTGTTCCGGGATTTTCCCGACGTGGCCTCCATGGCCGCCATCGACGCGGATACCCTGTATCCTTACGTCAAAAGCTGCGGCTTCAAGTCCAAATCCCAGAATATCGTGGCCGCCTGCCGCATGATCATGGAAAAGTATGACGGCCAGGTGCCCGCGGATATGGATAAGCTCACCTCCCTCCCCGGGGTGGGCCGCAAGACCGCCAACGTGGTGCTGGCCACGGCCTTCGGCCAGCCCGCCATCGCCGTGGATACCCATGTGTTCCGGGTCAGCAACCGCCTGGGACTGGCGGAGGCGGACAATGTGCTGGATACCGAAATGCAGCTCCGCCGCGCCATTCCCAAGCAGGATTGGAGCGCCGCCCACCATTGGCTCATTTTCCATGGCCGCCGGGTGTGCAGCGCCCGCAATCCCAAGTGCGACGCCTGTCCCTTGAAGGACCTTTGCAAGGATTATCATATGCGGACCCATCCGCAGAAGGAAAACGCCCATGAGCCAGACGCCCTACCCCTATGATCCAACCCACCGGCACGATCACCTGCACAGCAGTCATTGCGGATTGTGCCGCATCGAATTGGATCATATCTCCGTTGTCGCCCAGGGGGAGACCCTCCTGCAGGATGTGAACCTGCACCTGCATTGCGGCCAATTGACCGCCCTGGTGGGTCCCAACGGCGCAGGCAAGACCACCCTGGTCCGCGCCCTGCTGTCCCAGATCCCCCATACCGGCGTGGTGCGGCACATGGACGATCAGGAGCGGGTGCTGCGCTCGGTGCGCACGGGCTATGTGCCCCAGCAGCTGCCCTTTGACAAGCAGATGCCCGTCACTGTGACGGATTTCCTGGCTGCCGCCCTCACCCGCCGCCCGGTGTGGCTGGGGGTGAGCAAGCGCACCCGCCAGGACGTGCAGAGCGCCCTTTCCCTGGCCCAGGCGGAGCATCTGCAAAACCGCATGCTGGGCCAGCTCAGCGGCGGCGAATTGCAGCGGGTGCTGCTGGCCATGGCCCTGACGCCCACCCCCGACCTGCTGATCTTGGATGAACCCGTCTCCGGCGTGGACCAGAACGGCCTGGCCCTGTTCCTGGATACGGTGGATCAGCTCAAGCGCAAGCACCACCTGGCCATCCTGCTCATCAGCCACGATTGGGCCCTGGTGCGCCAATATGCCGACGAAATGGTGCTGATCAACAAGACGGTGCTCTGCGAAGGCCCGCCGGAAACCGTGTTCGCCTGCGATACCTTCCGGGAGGCCTTTCCCGCGGCGGCAAAGGAGGTGGAGTGAATGGAAGGCATTTATTCCGTCATGGACGCCATTCTGCCCTTTGCCATCTTCCGCTATTCCTTCATGAAAAACGCCCTGCTGGCCCTGCTGTTCCTCACGCCCTTGCTGGCGCTGCTGGGCACCATGGCGGTGAATAAGCGCATGGCCTTCTTCTCCGACGCCCTGGGCCACAGCGCCCTGGCGGGCGTGGGCATCGGCGTGCTGCTGGGCCTCAGCAATGTGACGGTGATCCTGGTGCTCTTTGGCGTCTGCTGGGCCATCCTCATCACCCGCATCAACCGCACGGGGGGCTCCTCCTCCGATACCACCATCAGCGTGTTTTCCTCGGCGGGCATCGCCCTGGGTCTTTTGATCCTGTCGGGCAGCGGCAAATATAACCGCTATTCCTCCATCCTGGTGGGAGATATCCTGGCCATCACGCCCACGGATATTCTGTGCCTGGGCATCGCGCTGGCTGTGGGGCTGGCGCTGTGGGTGCTGCTGTACAATAAGCTCTTATTGACCGCCATCAATCCGCAATTGGCCCAGAGCCGCGGCATCCCCACCAAGGCGGTGGAATACGGCTTTGTGATCCTGGTGGCCGTGGCCGTCATGCTGTCCATCCGCTGGGTGGGCGTGCTGCTGATCAACGCCCTGCTGATCCTGCCCGCCGCCGCGGCCCGCAACGTGGCCCGCAGCGCCGCCCAGCACGCCCTGTACAGCGTGATCATATCGCTGCTCAGCGGCATCGCGGGCCTGTGCGTCTCCGTGCCCCTGGGCACCAGTGTGGGGGCTGCCGTGGTGCTGTGCGCCGCGGTGTGCTATGCCGTCAGCCTCCTGTTGGCCCGCGTCCTGCGCGTTCGTCTCCAAGCATAAATATTGTAAGGGGTTTTCCAACCGATGAAGCTGTACCATGATTCCCGTTCCCTGGACTGTCGCGCGCCCTTTGGCGCGGTTCCCTGCGGCACGATGGTGCGCCTGCGCGTTTATTGCGAGGGCAATCCCCGGGCCGTCAATGCCATCATCTTTGAAAACGGAAAAAACACGGTATATCCCATGCAGGCCTCCGATAACAACGCCTACGAGCTGCGTTACCGCGCCCCGGAGGAGCCCACCTTGGTCTGGTATCATTTTTCCGCCGTGGCGGAGGATGGCTTTACGGCCTATCTGGGCAACGCCGGCGACCATCTGGGCGGCGTGGGCCAGGAATACGACCACACGCCTCCGGCCTTCCAGATCACGGTGTATGATAAGGACTATGCTCCCCCTGCCTGGCTGCGGGAGGGCATCATGTACCAGATCTTCCCGGATCGCTTCTGCCGCAGCCGCGCGCCCTGGTACACCCGGGAGGACATCTATCTGCATGAGGACTGGAACGAGCCGCCACTGGCCCTGTTTGATCCCCGCAACGGCGACACCCACAGCCGGGATTTCTTTGGCGGCGATCTGAAGGGCATCACCTCTAAGCTGGATTACCTGCGATCCCTGCACGTCACGGTGATCTATCTCAACCCCATCTTCCAGGCCCGCAGCAATCACCGCTACGATACCGGCGATTACAAGCGCATCGACCCCATGCTGGGCGATGAGGAGGACCTGAAGGAATTGTGCCGGGAGGCCAAAAAGCGTGGCATGCGGGTGCTGCTGGACGGCGTTTTCAGCCATACGGGGGATGACAGCCTGTACTTTAACAAGTATGGCCGCTATCCCACCAAGGGAGCCTATCAGAGCAAGCGCTCGCCCTATTATCCTTGGTACACTTTTGAGGAATATCCTGATCGCTACCGCAGCTGGTGGGGCGTCACCACCCTGCCGGAGATCAACAAAGAGAACGAGACCTATCGCCAGTACATGCTGGAGCCCGACGGCGTGGCCCGCAAATGGGTCAAGGCGGGCACCGGCGGTTGGCGGCTGGACGTGGCGGACGAATTGCCCATGCGCTTCCTGCGGGACCTGCGGGTGAGCGTACACGCGGAAAACGAGGACGCCATTCTGCTGGGCGAGGTCTGGGAGGACGCCAGCAACAAGGTTTCCTACGGCCAAATGCGCTGCTACTGCCTGGGGGACACCCTGGACAGCGTCATGAATTATCCCCTGCGGGAAGCCGCCCTGGCCTTCATCAAGGGCGAAATCAACGCCTATGATTTCACCCGCCGCATCGAAAGCCTGCGGGAAAACTATCCCACGCCCTTCTTCTATTCCCTCATGAATCTCATGGGCAGCCATGACCGGGAGCGCGTGCTGAACGTGCTGGCCGGAGAATGCTGGGACAACGTGGACCCCCTCAAGCGCGGGGAATGCGCCCTGTCGCCCGAGCAGCGGGCCCTGGCGGTGCGCCGCCTGCGGGAAATCTGGAAGATCTTTGCCGTCATGCCGGGCATTCCCAGCGTCTATTACGGCGACGAAGCCGGTCTGGAGGGCGCGCGCGACCCCTTCTGCCGTCACACCTTCCCCTGGGGTAAAGAGGATCCCGAGATCATGCGGATCACCCAGGACGCCCTGGACCTGCGCGCCAGCCGTCCCGTGCTGCGCATCGGCGCCATTTCCATCACCCCTGTGGATAACGACACCGTTTGCATCCGCCGCTTCGGCTATTCCGGGCACGACGTCTTTGGCGATGTCCTGGAGGACGAGGACTATGAGGTGACTGTGCGTACGGTACGGGAATGAGAAAAACGCAGTTTTATAGCAAACAAAAGATCCTGCTGGCCGGCAGGATCTTTTATTGTCATACTGTTCGCTGATTAAGGCAAAGCACAGAAAAACAGAAATTCGACAGGGAGAGGGTACGCTTCTCTTTTGCGTCAAAAGAGAAGCAGAAAACCTGCGTTTGTCGCCGTAAAAGCAACTGACGCAGCGAGAAACAAAACCGCAGCCCACCGCTTCCGGGCAGCCAGCTTTGCTGGCGCGCTGTGCTGCACGGCGCACAGCGAAAACCGCTGGACAGACCAGAAAATGAATGCATTCATTTTCTGGCTGGCCATCGGTTTTTCTTTTGCCCGGAAGCTCTCTTTGCGACGCTTAAGTTTCAGACGCAGATTGTTTGTAATTGTTGCCAATCTGGTCCGCCCGGTGGAGTCCAGAGGTCGAAGACCTTTGGCGCAGGATTATAAGGGCCGCGGAGGCCCTTATCGTCTCCCCTTGCCAATTTCTGTTTTTCAATGACTTCAATTCATTAGATTCAGTATGAAAAACGGAGACAGGAATCCATGATCTCCTGTCTCCGTATCAAGCGAAGGCTCAATCCAGGTTGGCGGCATCCAGCAGGGAGCGCAGCTCGTCCATCAGGCTGTACACCTTTTGCCGGTAGGCCTTGGCGTTCACCTGCATGTCGTCCACCTGCTTTTGCAGGGCGTCCTTTTTATCCAGCAGCTCGGTGCTCACGCTGTCCTTGGCCTTGGCCACGATGGCGGCGGCCTCTTCCTTGGCCTGGGCGATGGTTTCGTCATACAGGCGCTGGGCGTTGGCCATCAGCTTCTGCGCGCTCTCGGATACATCCTGAACCACGGGAGCAGGGGCCGGAGCGGGCCGCTGGGGCGCGGGCTGCACATACGCCAGGTCGCGCTTCGTCTGCGCAAGCTGTGCCTGCAAACGGGCGATTTCCTCCTGCATCACGATCATCTCGTCGCAGATCTCGTCCAGAAATTCGTCCACTTCCACAGGATCATAACCGCGAACCTTGGTTTTGAATTCTTTTTCTTCGATCATGGGCACAGTGATAGGCATGACAAAGGCTCCTTTCGCAAGTAGATTACGGCTTACATCACAGCATCCGCGGCATCCTGATCAGGGGTATAGCCCTGGGCAGGCTGCTGAGCGGAGAAGCTGGGCTGCTGCGGCTGCTGATACACGGGCTGCTGGGGCGCGGCAGCATAGGGCTGCTGATATCCCGGCTGATAGGCGGGCCAAGGGGGATACGCGCTCTGGGGCTGGGCCTGATAGGGATTTTGGAACACCGGCTGCGCGCTGCGGGCCCGCTGGGGCGCCCGGGACTGGGAATTCATCTGGGTGGTGGTCTGGTCGGTCAGCACCTGCATGCCCACGGGGGCCAGGAAATACACTCCCACCCGGGAGGACGTGCGGGTCATGGTGCAGCCCAGGGAGAAGCACGCGCCGTTCAGGGTGTCCACATAGCGGCGCACCTCGGCCTGATCGGCAATGCTGTCCATCACGGCGATCACGCAATCACCCGTGCGCAGGATGCCAATGGCGCTGCGGCAGTCCGCGATGCTGCGTACATTGATCACGCAGGCGGAAATCTGCTTTTTCTGAGCGCTCTGCGGCTCGGCGGGCTGCTGAGGCTGTTCCGGCGTACCGGGGAACTGCACCACGTTTTCCACCGGCTGCGCGTGCTGAGCGGAGCGGCGGTTGCGAGGCTGCACATAGGATTGGTTCACCGTCTGCTGATCCATGCCGTAGCCCTGGGGCTGCATGGGTTGCTGATAGCCCGCCTGGGTGCGATACTGCACCGGCTGGGCCTGGGGCTGCTGATAGCCCTGCTGATACTGCTGCGGAGCCTGCTGATAGGCGGGCTGCTGCGGGTAGGGCTGCTGATACTGCGGCTGCTGATATTGGGGAGCCTGCTGGGGCTCCTGGGCATAAGCCGGGGCCGCAGGCGCGCTCTGCTGGGGATAATAGTCCTCCGCGGGCTCATCCTCCCGGCTGCCGTTAAAAAATCTGTTGTTGGGGCCAAAGAAGTTTTTCACGCCCCGCGCGAAATCCCGAAATGCCATGGCTTCCTCCTGACGGGTGCCTACACATAATTGCACATATTCTTTAATATTATAAACGTAAACGCTATAAATTGCAACACTTTTGTTAGAAAACCAGCACCGTGCTGCCCTCGGACAGAATGTTGTTGAGCAGCGGCACGATATGGGCCTCCTTGGCATCCTGGCTGATCACGTCCACGGGCAGGAAGTAGTTGCCGTCGGGCTGCACCACCACCACGCCGATCTGCCCTTCGTCGTTGGTCAGCGCGTTGGCGGGCACGGTCAGGCTGTAAATGCTCTCGGACAACTGCACGTGGCAGGAGCGGATGTAGAGCACCGGGGACACGTCGCCGTAGATGGTCAGCCGCACCAGCAGCTCGCCCTCTGCCCGGGTGATGGATTCCACCGTGGCGGAGACCCGCGTGTTGTCAAAGCTTTCCAGCAGCAGCTCGTAGGAAGCGCCGATGGTGGGCGTCCATTCCGCGTCGTCGCACAGCATCAGCACGGTGTAGCTGCCCTGACGCACGATGCGGTATACGGCCACCTCGTTGCGTCCCAGGGCGGCGGAGGCGGGCAGATCGCCGCGGTACATGGCGCGCACCTCGGTGGGGGAGAAGCTCTCGTAGGTGTTGTTGTTCAGCACCCGTTCAAAGCCGTCCGTGTAAAAGCTGACAATGCCGGTATCGCCTGCTGCAAAGGGCTTGGTCCAGGTCTCGATGCGCTGCAGCTGGGTCTTTTCATCGTCATAGAGGCGGTTCAGCTTCTGGTCGTCGGCGTATTTCTGCTTCAAGTAATAGGAGCGCTCCTGGATATCCTCCCGCAGCAGCGTTTCCTGGTTGATCAGGTTGCCCGCCTGGCTCTGCACCATGTTCTGCGTCTCCTGGGCGCGGGTCAGCACGGCGCTGTTCAGCCGCTTCAATTGGCCGTCCGTTTCGATGTTGGTCTCGGCCAGCAGGGTCTTTTGATATTCTTTGATCTGCGTGCGATAGTTGTTCAGCGTGGTCCATTCCTTGTTGCTGAATCCGCTGGTGTACACGGTGCACACCTTTTCGCCGCGGCGCACCTGGCTGCCCTCGGTGGCCACATAATCGATCTGGCTGATGCCCTCCTGGGTGAACATCACCTCGTTGCGCACCAGCAGGGCGTCGCCGGTGTAATTGGAGCCCAGGGTCCCGTTGGTCACCATGGCGGTGCGGGCCTGGGGACGGTTCATCAGCTGGGACACGGCAATGACGCCCAGCACCAGCAGCAGGGCTGAGACGATCAGGCCCAGCATCAGGTTAAGGCGGTTATAATTGCGCTGCCGCGGCGCGCGATAAGGCCGCTGCGTGCTCTGAAAGGGCGGCGGCTCCTGGGGCATATAGGCATCCTGGGCGTATTCGTCCTGGGGATACGGCATGTTCTGATAGGCAGGCTGCTGCTGTCCGGGGGCCACATAAGGCGGCGGCATGCCCGCGCCCACCTGCGGCTGCACCGGGATCTCGGGCTGCTGGGGCGGGTAATAGGGCTGCTCCGGCGCGGTGGGCGGATAAGCCTGCGGCACAGCGGTAAATCCCTGCTGCTCGTAGGGATTCTGCTGTTCATTGGTGGGTGGCTGCATGAAATCAAACCTCCGGGGGTTCGGATCTGTATTTGGAAACCAGGGCCTCGGCCACACGCAGGCCGTCCACGGCGGCGCTCATGATGCCGCCCGCATAGCCCGCGCCCTCTCCGGCGGGATATAGGCCCGCGATATTGCTTTCCAGGGTCTCGCACCGGGGGATGCGCACGGGGCAGGAAGAACGGGCTTCTATGCCCGTCAAAACGGCGTCCGGGTGGTCAAAGCCCCGCAGGCGGCGGCCCAGCATGGGAATGGCGGCCCGAAGGCCCTGCAAAGCAAAGGAAGGCAATACGGCGGCCAGGTCGGTCAATGTGACACCGGGCCGATAGGTGGGCGTCACATCGCCCAGATGGGCGGAGGCGCGTCCCGCTAAAAAATCCTCAGAGCGTTGGGCAGGGGCATAATATCCGCCGCCGCCGGCAGCAAAAGCGCATTTTTCCCATTGCCGCTGCATATGCATGCCCGCCAGAGGATCGGCGGAAGGAAAATCCTCCGTTCGCACGTCCACCAGCAGGGCGGCATTGGCGTTTTCTCCGTCCCGGGCATAGGTGCTCATGCCGTTGGTGCAAACCCCGCCTTCCTCGCTGGCGGCGGCAATCACCTGCCCGCCGGGGCACATACAAAAGCTGTACGCGCCGCGGCCATCGGGCAGCTTGCAGTTCAGGTGATATTCCGCCGCGCCCAGATAGGGGCTGTCAGCGGCGGGACCGTATTGGGCGCGATTGATCATCTGCTGGCGGTGCTCGATGCGCACGCCCACGGAAAAGGGCTTTTGCTCCATGCGCACACCGCCGTGGTAAAGCATCTCAAAGGTATCCCGGGCGCTGTGGCCGATGGCGAGGATCAGGTCCCGGACGGGAAGCTCCTGCTCCTGGGCGTTGGCCCGGTAGCGCAGGGCCATCAGGCGGTCATCCAGGGTCAGCAGCTGCGTAAGCTGAGCACCGAAAATCACCTGCCCGCCTAAACGGATGATCTCCCGTCGGATGGAAGCGACGGTCTGTGGCAGCTTGTCCGTCCCCACGTGGGGATGGGCTTGATAAAGGATGCTTTCAGGCGCGCCATGGGCATAGAGAATCTCCAATACCTGGCGGCAGCGGGGATCCTTGATGCCCGTCGTCAGCTTGCCATCGGAGAACGCGCCCGCGCCCCCCTCGCCAAATTGCACATTGCTGTCGGTACGCAGGACGCCATCGATAAAAAATTGGTGAACTGTTTTTGAACGATCCTCCACGCATTCGCCCCGCTCCAGACAAATAGGATTCAGTCCTGCGCGGGCAAGATATAATGCCGCGAACAATCCGCAGGGTCCCATGCCGATCACAATGGGCGAAGGATCACGAGGAGAAACAGGAGTGGGGGATAGGGGAGGGATGGGGAAAACAAGGGAAGCAATGCCGGGTTTCAGGCGAGCAAACACTTTGCTTTCATCATGAAGCTCCAAGTCCAGCGTATATACAAAATGCACGTCGCCCTTATCCCGGGCGTCAATACTTCGTTTGCTGACATGCCAGGAAAGGACTTGATCTTCCTTGATCCGCAGCTTCTGGAGAGCGCTTCGCAGCACGGCAGCATCCGCCTCCGCTTGCAGCCCTACCTTGATGTTTCCAACCCGCAGCATGTCCTGCCTCCATCCTTTTGTATCTTCTGTATCATATCATATTTTTCATCGTTTGTCATCTTTCTATGTGGTCTGGTTGCACTTTTCCTCCGCATGGGGTATAATAAAACAGAAAGGAGGAGTGATTCCGTGAGCAATAGACCTTATACGATACATGAGATAAAGGAAATAGCGGTTCCCATTGCAAAGAAGCATGGAGTTTCCTCGCTTTCCTTGTTTGGATCATATGCTCGAAACAGCGCAACTGATCGCAGCGATGTGGATTTCTGCATTGACAAGGGGAAGATCAGAGGATTGTTTCAGTATTTTGCTTTTGTACATGACTTGGAAAACGCGTTCGGCTGCCATGTAGATGTGGTAACAACTGGTATCGGTGATCAGGATTTTTTAGATCAAATTGAAAAGGACAGGATCATATTGTATGAGCAGTAAAGAATCTGTTATTCTCAAAAAGATGATTCGATACTGTGAGGATATTGACTATTTGATGCAAAAGTATGGAAGTGATTACTCCACATTCCAGTCTGATATATCCTTTCAATATTCTGTCAGCATGTGTATCATCCAAATAGGAGAATTGGTCACGAGGCTATCTGAACAGTTTATACGGGATCATAAAAATATTCCCTGGCATGAAATCAGGGCAATGAGAAATCTTCATGCGCATGATTATGACAGGGTTGATTTGAGCATTGTTTGGAATACTGTAATGGAAGATATTCCTGATTTAAAGAATGCCTTATCTGTCATGATAAAAAAACCAAATTTGTGATAAAATAAATCTCTCCTCTAATCGTCCAAATGGGGGAGAGATTATTTTGTTTAATAACAGAAGTAAAAAAAGAACGCCCCTTGCGGGACGTCCTTTTTGCTTTAAACTTTGATTACTTGGCAGCCACGGCGGTGGGCAGGCTCTCGGTCTTCACGACGGCCACGATGGCGTTGGCGAAGGCTTCGGGCAGCTCGACAGCTTCGTTAGCGGTCAGAACCAGAGTGTTCTCAGCGGTGGGATTCTCAATAGCTTCGGCGTTGGCATACAGCACCAGGGACTCACCCTCGGCCAGAGCAGCTTCGACGGTGATCTTGCCATCAGCAACGTTCACGGTCAGAACGATCTCTTCGCCGGCAACGTTCTTCACGACATACAGGTGCTTGTCAGCAACCAGCTGAGCCTGATTGGCTTCCAGTTCGGCAGCGGGAGCGGCCACGGCAGCCACGGTGGCGACCTTCTTGGTCTCGGTGGTGGCGGGAGCGGCAGCGGTCTTAGTGCTGGCAGTGGAAGCGGTGCTCTTGGTAGAGGTGGTCTTAGCAGTGCTCTTCACAGCGGTCTCGCCAGTCTTGGTGGCGCTGTTCTTAGCAACAGCGGGGTTGGAGGCGGTCTTCACCTTGCCAGAGGCGGTGGAAGCCTGCACGCCAACAGCGGTGGTCACGGTGCCCTTGGGGGCATCAGCAGCGGAGTACACCAGCTGAGTAGCCAGCACCTTGGTGCAGATGTCGCACTTCAGGGTGTACAGAACAGGATTGGTAGCGGAAGGAGTGCCAGTGCCAGGATACCAGGTAGCGCGATGGCCATAGGCGGGAACCTTTTCAACCTGGACATGAGCCTTGCCGGTCTCAGCCCAAGCCTTGGCGCACAGTTCGCCGCGCTGGCACTGACGGACACGCTTACCATTATCGGTGCAGGAGGGCTTCACTTCTTCAGTCCAAGCACCCCAATCATGGCCCAGAGCAGGAGTAACGTCGCCGCCCTTGGTCAGGTTGCAGACGGAGCACTGATACTTAGCCTTGCAACCAGTATCTTCGCAGGTCTGGGGCTTAGCATCAACGATCTTAACCCAGGTATGAACAGCATCACCGGTCAGCTTAGGAACAGCAGCAGTTTCGATCGCATTCTTAGCCATGGTGCTGGCATTGCCGTTGGTTTCCATAGCCTTGCCGCCCTTTTCGCAGACATCAGCACTGCGCTGGCAGAAACGACCAACCAGACCATCAGCAGCGCAGGTAGCGGGCTTGATGGCGATCCAAGTAGCAACAGAACCATTCAGGTTCAGGGTGTGGCCCAGAGGAGCGATGTAATCGCCGCCCCACTCAGCGCCGCACAGCTTGCAGCCCTTCTTGGCCTTGCAACCAGCGGATTCGCAGGTGGGATCCTTACCAACCACGATGGTGTAGATGTTTTCTTCGGCATGATCAACCTTGGCAATGGCTTCGGTAGCCAGAGCATTCTTGGCCATCTTCGCAGCGTCGCCGTTGGTTTCCATGGCCTTGCCGCCCTTTTCGCAAACTTCAGCATCACGCTGGCAGAAACGACCAACCAGACCCACGTCCTTGCAGGTGGGAGCGCTGATAGCGATCCAAGCAGCACCCTCGATCTTGTGGCCCAGAGGAGCAACATATTCGCCGCCGCTCTTAGCCTGGCAACGGGAGCAGAACTTAATGGCGGTGCAGCCGGGAGTCTCGCACTTGGGAGCCTTGGCGGCCTGTCCGTCAACGGAGAAGTCATGACCCAGAGCAGCCACATCGTAAGCATCGGTGTACGCGCCGCAGACGGCGTAGTTCTCGCACTTACGGGCAACCAGACCGGTGGCGGTGCAGGAAGGAGCCTTCACCTGATCATAGGTGGTGGCGTACTTATGCGCCAGCTTGGCCACGGGCACGTTCCAGTAGTTGTTGCACGCAGAGCAATGATACCGGATCACACCCTCCATGGAGCAGGTGGGAGTAACAAGGTAAGTATCGCTGCTGAATGGCTTGAGGTAACCATCTTTGTCTACCTTTTCGATGGTGCCATAGTGGGTGTCACCGGTACAATCGGCGGCCATCGCGTTGACGGCCAGACACGCGAACAGCGCGACCACCAACACGAGGACCAGAAGTTTCGTGTGTTTCATGGTTAATTCCCTCCATAATTTTCTCGTCCCCTGAACTTTCCTGTAAGAACGAAGCCCTGTTTCGCCCTTGCAATCCTGCTCTTTGGAGACGGCCGGACACATCATTTGCGCAAATGCGCAAAGATATCCGAATGGTTATCACATTGCCATTATAGCACAATGACAAAGATTGTCAATACAGATTCCACGCAATTTTTTGTTTTTTTTTGCTTTTTTACAAATATCTGACGCTATAAAGACTCTATTATATTAATGGAAGAAACTCATACTTTCTTTTTTAGTGGGAATATGTTATACTCTGTTTCGGCAGCTAAAAAAGGGGCTGCTTTGGAGATGGCTTGATGGCTGGGTTGCTTTATTTTCTATCCAGAACGGACCGAACTTGAATAAAAACAGACTAAAGTATAAAGGAAGCCTATGAATCTGAACGAACTGAATCCCATGCAGCGGAAGGCTGCGGAGCAACTGGACGGACCTGTGCTGATCTTAGCCGGGGCAGGCAGCGGAAAAACACGCACGCTGACCTATCGTGTTGCCAATCTACTGGAACACGGTGTAAAGGCCTGGCATATCCTGGCGTTGACCTTTACCAATAAGGCCGCCCGGGAGATGCAGGAGCGTATCGAGCGTCTGGCGGGGGAGAGCGCCACGGACGCATGGATCGGCACCTTTCACAGCATTTGCTGTCGGATCTTACGGCGGGATATAGAAAAGATCGGCTATGAGCACAGCTTTACCATCTATGATGAAGACGATCAGCAGCGGGTGATCAAGGCGATCCTTAAGCAATTGGATATCGATGAAAAGTTTTTGCCCCCCAAGAGCATCAGCGCGGCCATCGGAGACGCCAAAAACCGTGTGCTGAATCCCGACGAATGGCTGAAGAACAGTCCGGCGGATTATCGCAGCCAAAAGATCCACGACGTGATGACAGAATACGAGCAAAGGCTCAAAGCCGCCAACGCCCTGGATTTTGACGACCTACTGATGAAGACCCTGCAGCTTTTCCTGGAGCATCCGCCGGTGCTGCAATATTACCAGCAGCGGTTCCAGTATGTTCACGTGGACGAATATCAGGATACGAACTACGCCCAGTATCAGCTGGTGCGGCTGCTGACCCAGGAGAGCCGCAACCTGTGCGTGGTGGGCGACGACGACCAGAGCATCTATGGCTGGCGCGGCGCGGACATCCGCAATATCCTGGATTTTGAAAAGGATTTTCCCGACGCCGTGGTGATCAAGCTGGAGCAGAATTACCGCAGCACGGCCAATATCCTGGACGCGGCCAACCAGATCATTGCCCACAACGAGGGGCGAAAGGAAAAGGAGCTGTGGACCGAGGACGGCGAGGGCGAAAAGATCGCCCTGTATTCCGCCGCGGACGAGCGGGAGGAGGCGGGCTGGATCGCCAGCCGCATCCGCGCGCTCAACCGGCAGGGGATCAGCTATGGCAATATGGCGGTGCTCTACCGCATGCACGCCCTGAGCCGCGTGCTGGAAGAAACCATGATGCGTGCGGGCATTCCTTACCGCGTGTACGGCGGCACCCGGTTCTATGACCGCAAGGAGGTGCGGGATATCCTGGCCTATCTGCGGGTGATCGAAAATCCCGCGGACGACGTGAGCCTGGCGCGGATCATCAACGTGCCCAAGCGCGCCATTGGCGACAGCACCGTGGACACCCTGGCCCAGTTTGCCAGGCAGAACGATATGCCGCTGTATTCCGCCGTGGCCGCGCCGCCGGATACCCTGCCCGCAAGGGCCAAAAAGAGCGTGCAGGGCTTTGCCGCCATGATGGCGGGGCTGCTGATCGCCCGGGAGACGCTGCCGCTGGGTGAATTTGTGCAGAAGGTGATCGACGAGGCAGGGCTGATTACGCAATATGAGAAAGACGCGGATAATAATGAAGAAAACCAGACCAGAATAGAGAATATCCGCGAGTTTATGGGCGCGGTGACGGAGTTTGAGCAGAAGAGCGAGGACAAGAGCCTGTTCGCCTTCCTGGAAAACGTGGCGCTGGTGACGGAGCTGGATAACCAGGAGAACGTGCCGAACTACGTGACCATGATGACCCTGCACAGCGCCAAGGGGCTGGAGTACGACGCGGTGTTCCTGAGCGGCATGGAGGAAGGGATCTTTCCCAGCGCCCGGGCTTTGCAGGAGGAAAACCGCCTGGAGGAAGAACGTCGGCTGTGCTATGTGGGCGTCACCCGGGCGCGGAAGCTGCTGCATTTGTCCTTTGCCCGGCGGCGGCTGCTGTTCAATCAGATGCAGTTCAACGCCCCCAGCTGCTTCATTCAGGAGATCCCCAAGCGGCTGATCCAGGAGGAATGGAGCAGCCCGGCCCAGTCCTCCGGCGGCGGTTGGGGCAGCTATGGCGGCACGGGCATGAAGCCCCGGCCCCAATACGGCTACGGCGACACCGTGCCCGCGCGCAAGCCCGCCGTGAACGGGCTCAATATCCCCGGTGTGCAGCGGGGCTTTGTGGCCAGCCCGGCCCGGAATATCAACGTGCAGCTGTTCAAGACCGGCGACCACGTACTGCACCGCAAATTTGGCAAGGGCGTGGTGCGCGAGGTAAGCGGCACCGGCGAAAACGCTCGCATCGCCATCGTTTTTCCCGTGTTTGGCGAAAAGGTTTTCGCCCTCAGCATCGCGCCCATTGTGAAGGTGGAGGAATGACATGCAGGATAAATTGCAGCGCATGCAGGAGCTGAAGGATCAATTGAACCGGGCGGCCTACGCTTATTACACGCTGGCCGAGCCCGTGATGGCGGACGTGCAGTACGACCGCCTCTATGACGAGCTGCTGGCCCTGGAAAAGGAGACCGGCACCATCCTGCCCGATTCCCCCACCCACCGGGTGGGCGGCGAGGTGCTGCCGGAATTCCAGAAGCACAGGCATATCAATCGCCTGTGGAGCATGGACAAGGTGCAGAGCGAAGCAGAGCTGATGGAGTGGCTGGAGCGCTGCGAACGTCTGTACAGCCAGGAAAGCGGCCTGCCGGCATTGTATTTCGGCATCGAATACAAGTTTGACGGCCTGACCATCAACCTGACCTATGAAAACGGCGTACTGGTGCAGGCCGCCACCCGGGGCGACGGCGAGGTGGGCGAGGCCATCCTGCCCCAGGCCCGCACCATCCGGGATATCCCGCTGACCATCCCCTATCAGGGCCGCCTGGAGGTGCACGGCGAGTGCATCATGCGGCTGTCCACCCTGGCAAAATATAATGAAACCGCCGCTGTTCCCCTCAAAAACGCCCGCAACGGCGCGGCGGGGGCCCTGCGCAACCTGGACCCCAAGGTGACGGCGGAGCGGCGTTTGAGCGCCTTCTTCTATGACGTGGGCACCATCGACGATCCGCCCTATCATGATCAATCCGGCATGGTGGATTTTATCCGCCAGCAGGGTCTGCCCGTCAGCCCCTTTTTCCGCACGGCGCATACGCCGGAGCAGGTGGTGGCCTGCATTCGGGAGATCGAAGCGAGCCGCGACACCCTGGATTTCCTCATTGACGGCGTGGTGATCAAGATTCAGGACGCGGCCACCCGGGCGGCGTTTGGCTTTACCGATAAGTTTCCCCGCTGGGAGGTGGCCTTTAAGTTCGCCGCGGAGGAAAACACCACCACCCTGGAAAAAGTCACCTGGGAATTGGGCCGCACGGGCAAGCTGACGCCTCTGGGCCATGTGGCCGCGGTGGATTTCGCCGGGGTCACCGTGCGCAAGGCCACCCTCAACAATTATGGCGATATCCAGCGCAAACAGCTGCAACTGGGCTGCACTGTGTGGATCAGGCGCAGCAACGACGTGATCCCCGAGATCATGGGCCGGGTGGAGGACGGCGCGGAGGGCAAGCCCATCGAAAAGCCCACGGTCTGCCCCGCCTGCGGCGAGCCCCTGGTGGAGCGCGGGGCCAACCTCTACTGCGTCAACCGCGTGTCCTGCCGCCCCCAGGCGGTGGCGCGGCTGGCCCATTTCGGCAGCCGGGACGCCATGAATATCACGGGCTTTTCAGAGAAAACCGCCGGACAGCTCTATGATCAATGCGAGATCCGCGATCCCGCCGACCTCTATCATCTGACCCGGGAGCAGCTGCTTTCCCTGGAGGGCTTCAAGGACAAAAAGGCCGATAATCTGCTGTCCGCCCTGGAAAACAGCCGCCATTGCGGGCTGGACGAGTTCCTCTTCGCCATCGGCATTCCCAATATTGGCCGCGGCACCGCCCGGGATATCGCCAATCATTTCGGCAGCCTGCAAAAAGTGATGGACGCCACGCTGGAGGATCTGACCGCCATTCCGGACGTGGGGGACATCGTGGCCCAGAGCGTGGTGGAGTTTTTCAGCTTCCCGGAGGATCGCCGCATGGTGGAGCGGCTGCTTTCGGCGGGGGTCATCCCTGCGGAAAAGGCTCAGGCCGATGAAAACGCGCCCCAGCCCCTGGCGGGCAAAACCGTGGTGGTCACCGGCACCCTGCCCTCCCTCAGCCGCAGCGAGGCGGAGGATCTGATCCGGCAAATGGGCGGCACGGCGGCAGGCAGCGTCAGCAAAAAGACCAGCTACGTGCTGGCGGGGGAAAAGGCGGGCAGCAAACTCACCAAGGCTCAGGATCTGGGCATCGAGATCCTGGACGAAGCGGCGTTCATGCGCCTGATCGGAAAGTAAATCTTGACTTCATATTGGAATTAAAATATAATGTTTTTACCATTTGAGCAATCAAATGGGGGACAGGGAGAAAATACGCGGAGCTTTAGCCTGCCGGATTACAAATGAAGGCAGGTGATGGACATGAACGCATATGAGATCGTGATGATTTGCATAGCTTCCATGACCCTCTTGCTGAAAGTGATCGAAGTTATTTATAACTTAAATCGGAAATAAGGCACGAGAAAAGCCACCGCGTACTGCTATACGCGGTGGCTTTCGCAGTTTTCACCGGCAGGTGAAAACTCCGGGAACACACCTTCTCCCTGTCTTTATTATATACAAGCGATTTGAACGTGTCAAGCGTTTCCAGAGGGTAGAACCATGAATATCGATCAGCTTTTAGGCGTGCTCCGGCAAAATCCCGAGTTCATGCAATGCGTCACCCATTGGCATACCGATCCGCCGCGCCCCGCCCGGTACGCGGATTGGCCGGCCTGCGTGGACGAAAAACTGCCGCCCATGCTGCGCCAGCGGGGCGTGGAGCGGCTGTATACCCATCAGGCCCAGGCCATCGAGGCGTCGGCCCGGGGCGAGGACATCGTGGTGGTCACGCCCACGGCCAGCGGCAAGACCATGTGCTACAATCTGCCCGTGCTCTCGGCCATATTGAAGGACCCCAACGCCCGTGCTCTCTATCTTTTTCCCACCAAGGCCCTGTCCGCCGATCAGGTGAGCGAGCTCTACGAGGTCATTAAGCTGCTGGGCGTGGATATCAAAACCTTCACCTACGACGGCGACACCCCGGCGGCGGCCCGGCGGGCCATCCGGCAGGCGGGCCACGTGGTGGTCACCAATCCCGATATGCTCCACAGCGGCATCCTGCCCCATCACACCAAGTGGGTCAAGCTGTTTGAAAACCTGCAATATATCGTCATCGACGAGATCCATACCTATCGCGGGGTCTTTGGCAGCAACCTGGCCAACGTGCTCCGCAGGCTCATGCGCCTGTGCGAATTCTACGGCAGCCATCCCCGGTTCATCCTGTGCAGCGCCACCATCGCCAATCCCAAGGAGCTGGCGGAAACGCTGATCGGGCGGTCCGTCACCGTCATTGATGATAACGGCGCGCCCCTGGGCGAGCGCCACGTGATCTTCTATAATCCGCCGGTGGTCAACGAGCAATTGGGCATCCGCAAAAGCGTGCTCAACGAGGCCATGCGCGTATCTCAAATGCTGCTGCAGAACCGCATTTCTTCCATTATATTTGCGCGCAGCCGGGTGCAGGTGGAGGTGCTCACCAAGCGCTTGAAAGATCTGGTGCGGGACCCTGTGGGCAACAGCGGCCGCGTGCGCGGCTATCGCAGCGGTTATCTGCCCACCGAGCGCCGGGAGATCGAGCAGGGGCTTCGCGCGGGCAATATTGACGCCGTGGTATCCACCAACGCGCTGGAGCTGGGCATCGATATCGGCAGCCTTACCGCCTGCGTGCTCTGTGGCTATCCCGGTACCATCGCCAGCACCTGGCAGCAGGCCGGGCGCGCGGGCCGCAGAAAAGGCACCAGCCTGACCGTCCTGGTGGCGTCCAGCGCGGCCATCGATCAGTTCATCGTCACCCATCCCCAGTATTTCTTCAGCCAGTCCCCGGAAAACGCCCTGCTGAACCCGGATAACCTGTATGTGCTCCTCAGCCATTTCAAATGCGCGGCCTATGAATTGCCCTTTAAGGATGGCGAGACCCTGGGCGGCGCGCCGGGAGCAGAGGAGATGCGGGAATTCCTGGAGGAAAGCGAGATCGTGCGCCATGTGGGGGACACCTGGCATTGGCAGGCGGAGGAATTCCCCGCCAGCGAAATCAGCCTGCGCACGGCCATGACAGAAAACTTCCTGATCAATGATATCACCGATCCCGGCCATGTGCGCATCATCGGCGAGATGGACCGCTTCACCGTGCCCATGCTGCTGCATGAGAACGCCATTTATCTGCATGAGGGCCAACAATACCAGGTGGAAAAGCTGGATTGGGACGCCTGCAAGGCCTTTGTCCGCCGGGTGGAGGTGGATTATTACACCGACGCCGACCTGAACGTCAGCCTGTCCCTGCTGGATATCGCGGAGGAGCAGCAAAACGCCGCCTGGGGCGAGGTGAAGGTGACGGCCATCACCAAGCTGTTCAAAAAGATGAAGTTCGACACCGGAGAAAACCTGGGCTTCGGCCCGGTGATGCTCCCGGAAAGCGAAATGCACACCACCGCCGTGTGGTGGACCCTGAAACCGGAGCACGCGGTGCTCTTTGACAAGGACACCCTGCAAAACGGCATGATGGGCATCGCGAATCTCTTGCGCATCGTGGCCCCGCTATACCTCATGTGCTCCCCCCGGGACGTGGCGGTCAGCTACCAGGTCAAGTGCCCCTTCACCGATCTGCCCACCCTGATCCTCTATGACAACTGTCCCGGCGGCGTGGGCCTGGCGGAAAAGGCCTATAAAATGCGCGATACCCTGCTGCTCCACGCCCGCCTCATCGCCCAGGATTGTCACTGCGAACACGGCTGCCCCAGTTGCGTCGGCCCCGTGGGCGAGGTGGGGGAAAACGGCAAGGAAACAGCCATGAAACTGATTGATCTATTGCTGAAAAAGGAGTAAATATGCCCAGTCTGGAAGCCTATTCCCGTTCTCTTGATTACAGCTACGCCCTGGGGCTTTTCCCGGCCTCGGAGCTCATGAAAAAGCGCCCGGAACTGGCCCGGCGGCTGCTGGTGAGCACCAAGGCCGAGGGCAGCGAGGGATTGGATGCTCTGCGTGCTCTCTGCACGGAGCACCGCGTGCGGGAGGAGCACGCAGACAAGATCCTCAGCCGCGTTTCCGGCAAGGAAAACTGCTTCGCCGCCATTGTTTTCGATAAATTCCAGTCCGAACTGAACCCCTCCGGCAACCATCTGGTGCTCCATCATCCCAGCGATAAGGGCAACCTGGGCACCATGCTCCGCACGGCCCTGGGCTTCGGTTATCGGGATATCGCCGTCATCCGCCCCGCCGCCGACGCCTTTGATCCCCATGTGGTCCGTGCCAGTATGGGAGCTATTTTCGGGTTAAATCTGCGCTATTATGACGATTTTGACGCCTATCGGGCGGAATTTCCCCAGCATATGCTCTATCCCTTCATGCTGGACGCTTCCGTTCCGCTGGCGGAGGGCGTGGCGCGGAAGAAAACGCCCTTCTCCCTGATCATGGGCAACGAGGGCAGCGGCCTGCCGCCGGAATTCGCCGCCTGCGGCCAGCCCGTGCGCATTCCCCATAATAATGAAATCGATTCGCTGAATCTGTCGGTGGCGGCGGCCATCGGCATGTATGCCTTCGCCCAAAACGACTAAAGGAGAGGTAAAAATGATACGAAAGCTGCTTTGCTGTGCTCTGCTCTTGGCGCTGCTGTGCTCCGGTGCTCTGGCCGAGGAGCGCGTGGTGCTTGATCCCCGCGTCCAGCCCGCCGTGGCCCTCAGCTTTGATGATGGCCCTTCGGAATTCACCCAGCAGGTCATCGATCTGCTGACGGAAAACGATTGCCGCGCCACCTTTTTTATGGTGGGCACCAATATGGATCTGTATCCTGATCTGGTGAAGGCGGTCTATGACAGCGGCAACGAGGTGGGCCTGCACACCTGGCGGCATAATGACCTGAATGAAATGAGCGCAGATGCCATCGTGCGCAATTTGCAGCTTTGCCAAAATATCGTCCTGGCCCAGACCGGCGCCACCGCCAAATGGCTGCGTCCGCCCTATGGCCGGGTGGGCCCCAGCGCTTACGGCGCCTGCATGGCATTGGAAATGTATATCGCCACCTGGACCATCGACAGCTGGGACTGGAAATATCAGAACGCCGAAAAGATCTATAACGAAGTGATCCCCCAATTGGCCAACGGGGCCATCATCCTGTTCCACGACACCCACGCCACCACCGTGGAGGCTTTGAGAACCATCCTGCCTGAAATCAAGGCCCGGGGCTACCAGGTGCTGACGGTGGACGAGCTGATGTCCTTCCGGGAAAGCCTGCGCTCCGGCACCCATTATTACCATCTGGATCTGAACAAATTGGCCCCGCTCCAATAAAGTCAATATCGCGCACCGGTTTGTGTTGACTTACCGATATTTGGCGTGATAAGATACGCACATAAGGAGCGATTAACACCTTAATTCTTAAGTAAAAGTGGAGGTAACAACTATGGCTTATAAGATCAGCGACGAATGCATCATGTGCGGTGCCTGCGAAGGCGAATGCCCCGTTGGCGCGATCAGCGAAGGCGATGGCAAGTACGAAATCGATGCTGAAAAGTGCATCTCCTGCGGCGCTTGCGCCGGCACCTGCCCCGTGGGCGCTCCTGCCGAAGCGTAATTGACCGACTGCATCCGAGCCTGGCAGCAATGCCGGGCTTTTCTTATGCCGCAAAATGCCAAATGCTTGCCATTCCTGCGAAAAAAGGGTATAATAATTCCGCAATTTTGTACAAAAGGGATTACGGTATGCGATTTACTTTTTGTCCTTTGTTTTCCGGCTCCAGCGGCAACGCCCTGTTCATCGGCGGCGGCGACACCCGCATCCTCATCGACGCGGGGCTCTCCGGGCGCACGGTCACCGAGGCCCTGGCCAGCATCGGCGTGCTGCCCGAAACCCTGGATGGCATCCTGGTGACCCACGAGCACAGCGATCACGTGAAGGGCGTGGGCATCCTGAGCCGCAAATATCATCTGCCCATCTATGCCAATGCCTGCACCTGGGCCGGGATGGAGCGGCAGATCGGCGCGGTGGCGCCCAATCTGCGCCGGGAGTTTGAGAGCAACGAGAGCTTTTTTATCGGGGATTTTTCCATTTATCCCTTCTCCATTCCCCATGACGCGGCGGACCCGGTGGGCTACCGGGTGTATTACGGGGCCCACAGCGTGGCCACCGCCACCGATATGGGCTATTACAGCCACAAGGTGCACGACGCCCTCAGCGGGGTGGATCTGCTGGTGCTGGAAAGCAACCACGATATCGACATGCTCCGCCATAACGAGCACTATTCCCAAACTCTCAAAAACCGCATCCTGGGCCGCAGCGGCCACCTGTGCAACGAGGCCTGCGGCGAGGCGCTGTGGCAATTGTATCAAACCGGCGTGCGCCACGCGGTGCTGGGCCATCTGAGCCATGAAAACAACACGCCGGAATTGGCCCTGCGCACGGTATGCGAATCCTTGCAGGCCCACGGGTTGGAGATCGGCAAGGATATCCGGGTGGACATGGCCTGGCGGGACCACGTGGGCAGCGTTTATGAAATCGATTGATCGCCGCGTGCTCCTGCATTGGATCGGTGCTCTGCTGCTGGCGGCCCTGGGCTTTTTCGGGGGCAACCTGTGGGCGCTGGCGCTGATCCGGGCAGAAAAAGGCACGTCGCTGGCCATCTATGGCGTCAACGCCGTGCAGCAGCTCTTTCTGTTTGCCGCGCCTGCATTGCTGATATTGTCTGCCCGACCCGCCCGATGGATGGATTTTCGCCGGAGCATGCGCCCCATTCCCTTTGATACCGTGGCCAACAGCGCTCTTCTGTCCGTCAGCGGCGCGGTGGTGGCCTCGCTGATCGCGTATCTGTGGGCCGCCTGGCTGCAAAGCGTCACCGGCTATACGGCCACTGCCGATCCGCTGCCCGTTCCCCAGGATGTCACGCAATGGATCGCGGCCCTGCTGGCTGTGGCGATCATTCCGGCGCTGTGCGAGGAAACCCTGTTTCGCGGGCTGATTCAGGGGGCGCTGCGCAGGCGGCTGGGCAAGGCGGGCATCCTCGTGGCCGCGCTGATCTTTGCCGTCCTGCATTTTCGCTGGGAGGCCTTGCCCGCCCTGCTGGCGGTGGGCCTCGTATTGGGCCTGACCTATGACCGTCGGGGCCTTTGGAGCAGCGCGATGCTCCATGGCCTCTATAATACCGTGGTGCTGATCCTATCCAGCCATGAGGTGGGGATCACCCTTGTCATGGCGGCCATCTGCACCGTCGCCTGCATTTTTTCCCTGCGCAGGGTCTTGAGAAAGGAGCCGGAGGATGAAACTGACCGTTTTGGGCTGTAACGGCCCCTATCCCGCGGCAGGCGGCGCTTGCAGCGGCTATTTGCTGGAGGCGGGGGATACCCGGGTGCTGCTGGATTGCGGCGCAGGTACCCTGGCGGCGCTGACGGCGCGGATGGCGCCGGAGCAGCTGAGCGCCGTGGTGCTCTCCCACCTGCATTATGATCATATGAGCGATATGCTGCCTCTGATCTATCGCATGCAGGGCAAGGGAAAATTGCCGGTTTACGCGCCCGATGCCCCGGCGGAGGTGCGCGGGCTGCTGGCGGGAGCATTTGATCTGCGGGAATTGGAGCACGCGGAGCATATCGGAGCACTGACTTTGAGCGTGCTGCCGGTGCGCCATCCTGTGCCCTGCTACGCCGTGCGCTATACAGCCGGAGGCAAGTCCTTCTGCTATACCGGGGATACCAATACCTGTGAGGGCCTGACGGCTTGGGCGCGGGATTGTGACTTGCTGCTGGCGGATGCGTGCTTCACGGACGCCCAATGGGCGGAGAACAAGCCCCACCTCAGCGCCCGCCTGGCCGCGCGGATGGCCCGGGACGCCGGGGCGAAACGGCTGGTGCTCACCCATTTTACTCCGGGCACCGATCAGGCCGAGCTGCTCTCCCAGGCCCGGGAGGTATATCCCCAGGCCCTGCTGGCCCATCCCGGCCTGGAATTGGAGTTTTGATATGCTGCGCTATCGTCCGCGCCGCTGGCTGGTGCATCTGGCACTGGCTTTTGGCGCGGGCGTTTATTTGGGCGGAGGCGTGGCCTTCCATTGGATCTGGCTGGCCGCCGCCTTCTGCTGCGTGCTCTGCGCCCTGCTGCTGCGGCGCATGGGCAGGTCCGTCTATCTGCCGCTCCTGGGGCTGGCCGTGGCGCTGGGCCTTCTGCGGTGCGCCCTTTCCGCACACCCGGCTTTACCGGCGGAGGGCACGTACAATGTGACGGCGGTGATCGACAGCGCGCCCACTGTGCGGGAGCAGGACGGACGGGTGGCGGTCTTTTTGCGGGATCTGCGCCTGCCGGGCGATCCCCAGGAATACCGCGCCTATTGGACCTATTGGCCCGAGAACGATGCGCCGCTGCCGCTGGAGGGGCAAACCGCCGTTTTCTCCGGCAGGGTCTATCATCCCGCCGGCCAGGTCAATCCCCATGGCTTTGATTTCCGGATGTACCTGCTGCAAAAGGGCGTTACGCTGGGTGTTACCGGCGGCGACGGATTGACGCTGCTGCCCGGTGATATGCCCCTTCTATCCCGCTGGCGGCAGGCCATTCGGCTGCGGCTGGATGATCTGCTGGGCGATCAAAGCCCCCTGGCGGCGGCCCTGCTGCTGGACGACAAATCCGATCTGCCGGAGGATGTGGCGGCGGATTTTCAGACGGCGGGCGTGGCCCACGTGCTCACGGTGTCCGGCCTGCACGTCATGATCCTCTTTTCCTGCATCCTGCTTCTGCTGCGCAGGTTTTCGCCCTCCCAGCGGACCGTGCTCCTGATCAGCCTGCTTTTGCTGGGAGCATACACTCTGCTGGTTGGAGCACGCGCCTCGGTGCTCCGGGCGGGCCTGCTGATGGTCTACCTGCAATTGGGCCGCATGGTCCGGCGGCAGCGGGATCCTCTGACCGCCCTGGCAGCCGCTTTTCTGTGCATCCTGCTGCTGCGGCCCCTGGAGCTGTTTTCCGCGGGCTTTCAGATGTCATTTTCCGCGGTGCTGGGGTTGATCCTGCTGGGGGACAGGGCCTGGCTCTTGGTGCGG
The DNA here is from genome assembly GCA_902781945.1 of uncultured Eubacteriales bacterium. GTDB lineage: Bacteria > Bacillota > Clostridia > Christensenellales > Aristaeellaceae > SFMI01. Next base: position 25,454 of record CACZLE010000014.1, read on the forward strand.
AAGATCCGCAATCCCCTGCTGCATCGCTTCGCGGATGTCTGGACGGGCACGCTGTGCGCCGTGCTGGGAACCTGCTTTTCTGTGGGCTGGTACTATCATCGCCTCTCCTTGATGGGCCTGCTGGTCAGTCCGGCGGTGGTGGCTGCCGTCACTCTGCTGCTGCCCGTATTGATCGGCCTGCTGCTCCTCAGCGTGCCGCTGCTGCCTGTGGCACGGGTGCTGGGACGGGCTGTCGCGCTGTTATGCTCCGCCCTGTCGTCCATTGTGCAAGCCTGTGCCTCCCTGCCCTTTGCCCAATTTCTGATCCGGAGGCTCCCCTTCTACGTTATCGCCGCAGCCGTGCTCTCGCTGGTGCTCTGCACCCGATACGTGCTCCTGAGCAGAAGGAAAAGGCTGCTGATCAGCGCGGGCGCTTTGGGGCTCTCCATCGCCTTGATGCTCCTGCTGCAAAACCGGGATGTCCGCTATATTCAGCTCAGCGAGGGCAGCGCGGACGCGGCCATCATTGAGGACGGCGGGCAAACCCTGCTGATCGACGTGGGCGAGTATGGCGGCGACGTGGCCAGCTATCTGCTCAGCGAAGGCCGCCGGGCCAATTATGTGATCCTCAGCCATCTGCACAGCGATCACGCCCTGGGCTTGGTGGATTTACTCCGCCAGGGCGTGCCCATCGATGGCATTTACATGTCCACGGAAGCGCTGGTTTCTCCTGTGGCGGAGGGCGTCCTGGAGGCGCTGCGCCTGGCGGAAGCGCAGAATGTCCCCATCCATACGCTCAGTGCCGGGGATCATCTGGCCCTGGATCGCGTGTCGGTGGAGGTGCTGTGGCCGGACCGGCAGGGCGCGGCTCCGGACAGCGATCCCAATGATTTCGCCCTGGCCCTGCTGCTGGATCTGGACGGCGTTACCATTCTGCATATGAGCGACGTTTCCGGCGCATTTGAGCTGCGCTCCGCCCGGCCCGCTCAGGTGCTCCGCGTGGCCCATCACGGCTCTGCCTCCAGTACCGGGGAGCGCTTTTTGTCCGTTGTATCGCCCAGCGTGGCCCTGATCAGCACCCGCAGGGCCAGCGAAAAGACCCTTTCCAGGCTTGCGGAAGCGGGCGCGATGATATATGATACCAATGAGCACGGCGCGCTGACGCTGACGGTACGCCGGGACCAAAGCTGGATACAAGGTTTTTTGCGATAAGGAGCCGCTATGGAACGCCGCACGTTTTTTGAGAATGTCGCCCAGGGCAAGATCGCGTCCTGCTATGTGCTGGAGGGGCCGGAGGAGTATATCAAGCGCTCGGCCCTGGATGCCCTGCGCAAAAAATTGCTGCCCGAGGGGCTGGAGGACATCAACGAAGCCCGGCTCACCGATCCGGACGCCAACACCCTGATCGCCGCCGCCGAAACCCTGCCCTTCATGGCGGATAAGCGCCTGGTGGTGGTGCAGGAGTGCGGCATGCTCCAGGGCCGTCCCAAGGGCTACGACGAGGCGAGGAACGCCGCCTCCCTGGCGGATTATCTGCAAAATCCCCCGGATACCGCCTGCATCGTGTTTTATGTGCGGGATAAGGCGGACGGGCGCAAAAAGCTGTACGCGCAGCTGAAAAAAACGGCGGAAATCGTGCAGTTCATGCCCCTGGAGGACCGGGAAATGACCCGCTGGATCGCCCAGTTTCTCAAAAAGCTGGGCAAGCAGATCAGCGCCCCCACCTGCCAGAAGCTGACCTTCACGGCGGGCACGGAGCTGTATGCCCTGTCGGGAGAACTGCAAAAGCTGGCGGCCTATGCCGGGGATCGGGCGGAGATCCAGCCGGAGGACATCGACGCCGTGTGCAGCAAAACCACGGCCTACCGCGTGTATGATCTGTCCGGCAGCCTGCTTCGCGGGGACGCCAAGGGCGCTTTCACCCTGGCCCACGCCCTGCAGAAGGACGGCGAGGAGCCCCTGATGCTGCTGGCATTATTGCAGAATGAATGCCGCCGTCTGCTGGCGGTCAAGCTGCTGCGGGCCGCCGGGATGCAGCCGGACGCCATCGCGGGCAAGATCGGCGCGCCGCCCTTCGCCGTGCGCCAGCTGTACAATCAGGTGACACGCTATTCGGAAAGCCAGCTGCGGGCCATGTGCGACGCCTGCATGCAGGCGGAATATCAGGTGAAAAGCGGCGAAATGCCCCTGGAGGGGTCGCTGGAAAAGGCGATGCTGCAATTGCTGCGCATCCGCCGGGAGGAAAAGGATGATTGAGAAATTGAAGGCCCTGCTGGATCAGGGCGGCGTGGCGCTGGATCAGGAGGCGGCGGACCGGCTGCGCGCCTACCACGCCCTGCTGCTGGAATGGAACGCCCGCATGGATCTGACCAACGTGCCGGAGGAGGAGATGGCCGTCCGCCATTATGGGGATTCCCTGCTGCCCCTGGCCCGGGCGGCATGGTTCCCGCAGGGCGCAAAGTTGATTGACGTGGGCACAGGCGCGGGCTTTCCCGGCATGCCGCTGGCCATTGCCCGGCCTGATTTTCAGGTGACGCTGCTGGACGCCCAGCGCAAGCGCTGCGATTTTTTGCAGGCGGTAACGGATGCGCTGGCCCTCAAAAATGTTCGTATCCTCCATGCCCGGGCGGAGGATGCCGCCCGGAGCGACTTGCGGGAGCAAATGGATATCGCCATGGCCCGGGCGGTGGCGCCCTTGAACGTGCTGTGCGAATACCTGCTGCCCTTCGTGCGGGTGGGGGGATATGCCCTGTGCTGGAAAGGTCCCGCCGTAACCGATGAGTTGACCGATGGAGAAAAAGCCGCCAAAATCTTGGGCGCGCAGGCGGAACCTTTGGTGCGCCTGCCCATCCAGGGCCGGGAGCACTATGTGCAGCCCTTCCTGAAGGTGGAAAAAACCGTTCGACGCTATCCCCGCAAAAGCGGCACGCCCTCCAAGGAACCGCTGGGGAAAGTCCCCGAAAAATCGCAGAAAAAGGAATAATCCGCGAAAAAACGCGAACGAAAGCGCAGTCTCCCGCCATTCATTTTGGCAGGAGGCCGCGCTTTTGACGTAGAAACAGAGGGGCAAGGGAAGGAACCAGCGCTGCGCGGACGCAGAGGGAGGCGGCTGCGCGGCGTCCTTCCCGGTTCACTTGGGAGGCAAATCATGCGAGCGGAACAGATCGTGGAAAGCGCCGGGCGGCAGCTCTGCTGGCTGCCCTTGGATAGCATTCAGCCAAACCGGATGCAGCCCCGGCAGGATTTTGACACTTTGGAAATCATGGAGCTGGCCGCCTCCATCCGGCAGAGCGGCCTATTGCAGCCCGTCACCGTGCGGCCCTGCGCCACGGGCTATGAGCTGATCATGGGGGAAAGGCGGTGCCGGGCCTGCAAGCTGCTGGGGCACACCCATATCGAGGCCTTTGTGCTGCCCGCGGACGACGCGGAAAGCGCCCTGCTGGCGCTGGTGGAGAACGTGCAGCGGCAGGACCTGCATTTTTTTGAGGAGGCCCAGGCCTATGACCGGCTGATCCGGCAGGGCATGCGCCAGGACACCCTGGCCCGCATGCTGGGCAAGAGCGTTCCGGCCATCAGCAACCGGCTGCGCCTGCTGCGGCTGGAGCCCGAGGTGCGGGAGGCCATCATGGAATATGGCCTCAGCGAGCGCCACGCCCGGGCCCTGCTGCCCCTGCCGGGCCGGGAAGCCCGGCTGCGCATCGTCACCCGGGCGGGCATGGAAAAACTGTCCGTGCAAAAGACGGAGCAGCTGGTGGCCCGCGCCCTGGAGCGCCTGCCCGTGCCCGCGCCGCCCCGCCGGGTGATCAGCCTGGCCCGGGACCCGCGGCTCTATCTCAACGCCATCCGCGGCATTGTGGATCAGATGCGGGAAACCGGCATGGCGGCGGAATACCAAGTCAATGAATTCGACAGCGCCGTGGAGGTGCGGGTGGTGGTGCAGAAGATGAAAAAGGTACATTGATAAACAGAAATTGGCATGGGGAGACGTTGGAGGCCTCCGCGGCCTCCAAACCTCCGCGCCAGGAGAATTCTTCTCCTGGACCTCAGCGGGCGAATCGGCTTGAAACCAATAACAAACAATTTGCGCCTGTAGCTTGAAAGTCACAGCGAGAGCTTCCGGGCATAAGAAAAACCGATGGCCAGCCAGAAAATGAATTCATTCATTTTCTGGTCTGTCCAACGGTTTTTCGCTGTGCGCCGTGCAGCACAGCACGCCAGCGAAGCTGGCTGCCCGGAAGCGGTGGACTGCGATTTTGTTTCTCACTCTGTCAGTTGCTTTTACGGCGACAAACGCAGGTTTTCTGCTTCTCTTTTGACTCAAAAGAGAAGCGTATTCCTTTCCCCGTCAAATTTCCGTTTTTCAATCAGTATCCCTTGATTGAGCCCAGGCATACCACCTTGTATTGTCCCCTTCTTCATGCTATAATCATAAAAAATTATTCAAGCCTATGCAAAAGTACGAAGGGAGAAAAACAATGGAAGGATACGCCGTGCTCATGTTCTGTTTTGCGGGATGCCTGTTCATTTACGCGGGGATCCTGGCCAAATCGAAAAACCCGAAGCTGATCCCCCGTCATGACGTTGCCGAGATGAAGGACAAAAAGCTGTATACAGAAAAAGTCGCCAAGGCGACGGCCTTGGCGGCTTTGGCGCCCCTGGCCAGCGCCCTGGTGGCGCGCATCACGGACGCGGCGCTGCCCTCCCTGCTGGCGCTGGCGGGCGGCTTCGCGCTGACGCTCTGGCTGGGGACCAGGCTTGCGAACAGGCGGTGATCAGTTCAGCGCCATCACGTAGATCTGGCAGGGATTGGCTTCGTCCCAGTAGGTGGGAAGGACTTCAAATTCCTCAAAGCCCAGGCTGCGATAGAACAGATTGGTGCGGTCATAGTCCTCGTAGCGGCCCATCTGCACGGTCTTGACCTGCATGAAATGATAGCCCATTTCCCTGGCAGTTTCCCTGGCCGCGGCAAACAGCTGCCTGCCGATGCCCTGGCGGTGATAGGGCTGCAATACGCCCATCACGGCCAGCTCCATGGTGGCTTGGCCCGTTTCCTTGAGGCACAGAAAGCCTACCGGCTGGCCGTCCTCGATGTCCGCGAACATCAGCCGATCCGCGCTCTCCCGGATATACTGCTCCCGGGCCTCCGGCACGCCGAACCAATCGGGCAGCGCCTCCAGGACCGTGCGGGCGATGGCCCTTTTTTCATCTTGCGATTCAATTTTTTTGATCATTTTTTCCTGTCAAAGGCCGCGGCCTCTCCTTTCAGCTCCTGATACAGCTGCCCACAGTTCCATTCCCGGTTGGTGGGGGTCAGCACGGCCTTCAGGCGCACCGATAAACCGGCGGATCGCAGGGCGGGCAGCAGCCTGTCCAGGGTCCCGTCGGGCAAGAAGGCAAAGACCAGCATTTCTTCCTCCACCAGTACGGCGGGGGCTTTTGCTTTCAAGGGCTCCAGGCCGCACAGCGCCCCCAGGGTCTGGCCCTCCTGGTCCGGGGTCACGGGCTTCATGGCCACGCCCAGGGACATGGCCAGAAAGGCCAGCCGCAGGGACTTTTCCTTTTCCATGTGGATACACAGCATCAATGGGTGCATGCCATTCCTCCTGTCAGGTGTTTTCCTCCCCGCAGTACATCAGGATATCCACCGCAAACACATTGTTTCCCGTGCGGATGTCCAGGGTGCCGCGATAGCGCTGGACGGTGCTGGCCACCGAGGCCAGCCCCAGGCCATGCCCGGCTTTGCCCGCGTGGGGCAGGCCGTTTTTGCCCAGGCGGATCTTGCCCGTGTAGGGGTTGGATACGCTGACGCCCAGCATGGCGTCGGACAGCATCAGGGATACGGCCTCCACGCGGCGATCCTCCTCCGGCAGCTGTGCCACCGCGCGCAGGGCGTTTTCCAGCAGGTTGCCCAGCAGCGCGCAGTAATCGCTTTCCGGCAGGGGCAGCTTTTCGGGCAGCTCCAGCTTGAACGCAATGCGGGTCTGCTGCTGCTCCGCCAGCCGGGCGTAATGGGCGGCAATGGCGTCCGCCGCGGCGTTCATGCAGTATCGCGGGGGCGTGCTGCCTGCTTTTTCCAGCATCGGCATCAAGTAAGCCTGCAGCCCCTTGGTGTTCCCATCCTTGGCGTATTGGTCGATGACCAGCAGATGCTGGCGAAAATCATGCCGCAGCGCGCGGCTGGCCTCCATATAGCTGCGCAGCTCGTCATAGCGCTTGTGCTCCATCTGCAATAGGGTGTTTTCCTGCTGCAGGCGGGCGCTTTGGGTCACCCGGACGGTGATGAGCCACAGGAAGTGATACAGGATCCAGGCCACACAGGGAACGAAAAGCATCAGCACCATGGACACGGTGCGCACCCGCCCGGTCATGACCACCTGGAAGCTCAGCGGCGTCATCCAGTAGAGCAGCACGGTGAAGGCCAGGGGCAAAAGCAGCAGCCCGCGCCAGCTGAGGTTCAGGGACTCCGTGTGCAGCAGCAAGGGGATCTTGACATGCAGCGTGCGAAAGGCCAGCCCTATGCATAATACCGCCAGCCCCAGGCACAGCAGGCTGGATTGCCAGGAAAAGGGCCCGCCGGAGAAATGGAGTTCCAGGGGCGCGGCGAGAAAATGGGTATACATGACGCAGAAAAAGCACAGCATGGCGGCGTTGAAAAAGCAAAAAAGCTTCTTTTCCGTTTCCAGCTCCACCAGGCGGCCATAAAGGATCAGCCCTGCCAGAAAACAGAAGGGCAGGACGACCTTGGAGGAGAGGGCCAGCTGGGTGCACAGCAGGGCTCCGCCGGCGGCAAGGCCCAAGGCGACAAGGGCGGCCAGCATGTACGCCGTTTTTTCCCGCAGGCGAAAAAAGCTGCGCACCGGGATCAGCGCCAGGGCGGACGCGGGAAGCAGAATGACCAATTCCAGATAATAGCGCAGGAAAAGCGCCCCGTTCATGGGTTTGCCTCCTTATGCATTTTGGAAAATTGATATTGGGTAAAGGCGTTGATTACGGCGGCCCGGCCACGCACCCGCAAGGGATAGCGCGCGCCGTCCTTCATCACAAAGTCGTCGCCCCGCAGGGCGGACACCTGATCCATGTTGATCAGGATGCCCCGGTTGCAGGTGATAAAGCGGCTTTCGCCCCGCAGCTTTTCTTCCAGCTCGTGAAAGGCCATGGTGCATTGCAGGGCTTGCCGGTCAGCCAGATGCAATTCCACCGTATGGCCCTGGGCCACGGCGGCGGTCAGCAGCGCCAGGGGCAATTGCAGGTCGCTGCGCCCAGTGCGCATGGTCAGGGTTTTGTGGGCGTCGCTGTCCAGCACCCGCATCATCTCCCGCAAAAGACCATGCAGCTTATCCGGGTTTACGGGCTTTACCAGATAATCGAAGGGGTGCAGGGGAAAGGCGTCGAAGGCATATTCCTGGGAGGTGGTGACGAAGATCAGCAGGGCCTGGGTATCCAGGGAGCGCAGCCGCCGGGCGGTCTCGATGCCGTTCAGCTGATCCATGCAGATGTCCAGAAACACGGCGTGAAACCGCCCCGGCTCAAAATGCCGCAGCAGATCCACGCCACCCGCGTATTCCCGGAGCTCCTCCAGCCAGTAGGGGGAGGTGTCAAACCAGCCGCGGATCCAGGCGTTCAGACGTTCCCGATCCTCCGGCAGATCGTCCACCACGGCAATTCTGGGCCGTACCTCCATAACGCGTCCACCCCCTTTTTGCCATTATCGCACAAAAAGGGGGCGGACGCAAGCGAATCACATTTCGAGGATGACAAAATCGGACATATCGGTTTCGCCATAGATATCAGTGAAGAGGAAGGCGTAATAGTAGGTCAGGGCTTCGCCCTCGCCCGCCATGGATTCAAAGCTTAACGTCAGGCCGTCGGCGCCCACGGTGAAGCCGTCGCCCTCCACCTGGAACTCCTCCATGTCGTCGTCCGTCAGATAATAGGAGGGGTACAGCGGCGTGATCACATCGCCCGCCTGGGGACGGGTGATGCCGCGATCCGGCATGCCGTTGGCGTTGTAGCCCGTGCTGAATCCCACCACTGTCCAGCCGGGTTTGGCGGGTGTTTGGGTGACCAGCAGATAGCCCTCCTGGCCGTTTAACGCCACGGGGATGACGCTGCGGCGCAGGCTGTCGGTGACGATCAGATCGTAGAGCACCACGATCTCGTCGTTCAGCATGGGCAGGGTGTAATCGAACAGGCTCACGATCTCGCCGGTCTGCCAGTTGATGACAACATTCTGGAAGGAGCCCATCTCCACCAGGATCGTGTCCTCCTCGTCGCCCGCGTCCAACAGCAGCAGACCCTCGGCCATGCTGAGGCCTTCCAGCTGCTCGGCGGTCAGGGTCACGGAGTAGCCCAATACGTCTGCTTCCTCGGGCTCCTGAGGGCCAAACAGGCTTTCCAACAGGCCGGAGAACAGACCGCCGGTGGCTTCGATGCCGCCGGTCTGCGCTCCCGGCTGATTCTGCAGCCCGGATTGGGCCGGGGGCAAGCCTTCCGCCGCATCAGGCCGGGGCACGATGGCCGCCGATTCGTTGGCGGTGAAGGAAGCGGCGGGCAGGTCGATATCCACCGCCGAGGACAGCTGCCCGGCCACTTGGGCGGAAACGCTCAGGGCCGCAGGGGCGGTGACGTCAAAGGCATAGCTTTGGCCGTTGCGCAGCATCACATAGCCGCAGAAGAATTCCGAATGATTGGGGCAGGCCTCGGCGATTTCCAGATCCTCCACCTGCTCAAAATCCGTGGGGAAAAAGACGCTCAGGCCGGTCAGATAGTCATATTGCGTGCTGCCCACGCAGTAGCGCACCGCCTGCTTGTAGGCTTCCTCCACGGCCTGGGCCGTTTCGGGGGCAAACTGCCGCGTGCCGTTCAGATAGGCCATCATATCCACGCAGCCGCTGTCCTGTTCCACAAAATCGCCAAAGGAGTACATGCGGTCCCGGGCGCGGCTGAGCACGGGCAGCTGGCCGTTTTCCAGCGCCTGCACCAGATAGGCGCTGTACGCCTCCATGTAATCGCACAGATTGGCCACGGCGGGCAGATAGGTGACGCTCATGCTCAGGTAATCGTCTGGCTCCTCCGCCAGGCCCGCGGCCACAAAGCTGTCCGCAATGGCGACGCCCAGAGCCTGCGTATCCATGGCGGGATCCCGGGACAGAGCGCCCAGCCAGGCGGTATAATCCCAGCCGTTGCCCGGCTCCAGCTCCTCGCTGGCCACCATGAAATCCGCCAGATCCCGCAGGTGAGCGGCCAGCTCGTAGGTGCCCATCAGGCAGGCGTCAAAGCCGATCATATCCAGGTGAAAATCGGGGTTCTGTTCCTCGTAAGTATACAGGGCGTCATAGATTTCCCAGATGGACAGAAAATCGTCCCCTGCGCTTTCATCCCAGCAGATGCCTGATCCCGTGCCGCCGCCGTGATCCCATAATACCAGCACGTATCGATCCGCCGGATGGGCATTCACCGCCCAATCCAGAAAATCGCAGAGGGTTTCCGGGTCGCCCATGCTGGCCATGGGCAGGGCTTCGTAATCGTCGGCCACGTCCTGATTCTCAATGGAAAAGCGGTTCAGGGCGTCGCCCTCCAGGATGTCCTCCCAGTCCTGGGCGCCGCCCGCCATGACGGCCACTTGCACCTGGCTGCCCAGGTCAGCCTCGCACATCTCCAGCAGGTCATACAGCGCGGCGTCATACATGTCCGAGGCGCACATATACACCATCACCGTGGTGGTGGGGGGAGCTGCCAGGGCTGGGACGCAGAATGAAAGCAGAACAAAGAGCAAAACGGCCAGGAGCTTTTTCATGACGGGGCCTCCTTTCGTTATAAAAAAAGCACGCCGCCCGAGATCTGTCGGACGGCGCAGGGGATGGATGATCACTCCGCGGGCTGAATGGAGGCCAGGATGATGGCCAGCGCGGTGGCGATGACTTCATTGGACACGGGAGCGATGGTGTAGGTCAGGACCGCGCCCGCCTCCGTGGGGAAGGCGACGACGGCGGTATCGGTGTCCTTCATGGTAAAGGACACGCCGTACAGGCCGTTGATCACGTCCTCTTCAAAGTCGGAAGCGCCGTTTTCGGCCATCTGGCTCAGGAAGGCGTCGAAATCGCCGCCGATATCCACATAGGATACCGCGATGGCGGCATCGTTATCGCTGGTGGCGTAGAGGTTCACGATGCCCTGATCCGCCTGCTCCTGGGTGAATTCGATTTCCTGGAAACCGGTGGGCAGCCAGAATTTAAGCCCCAGATCCTCGTTGTACCAGAAATCGCCTTCCACGCCCTCGGTCATCGCGGATACATCTTCCCAATTGATGACCACGGCGTCCTCGGGAGCGGCCTCGGCAAAGGCGTCGAAGGGCATCACGGCCAGGCAAACCATCATCAGCAGGGCAATCAGTTTTTTCATGTTTGTAAGCTCCTTTGTTTTTATTGGCTGAAACCAATACTATTATATTGGAACATGCAAAAACCTGCGTGGAGTTTCACGCAGGTTTGGTGATTTTTATGCTTTTTTACTTGCTCAGATCCAGCACGGGCACGGTCTGGCTGCCTTCGCCCGCCATGTAGGTGGGCAGCTGGCCGTTCCACTGGCTCACCTCGGTGTACTTGATCAGTTCGTCCGTCAGGGATTCGGCGATCTTCTGGTTGGCTTCGGCCTTGGCCTCGGCCTCGGCGCGGATGGCATAGGCGGCGGCATCCGCGTTGATCTTCTGCACGTTGGCTTCCGCCTCGGCGGCGATCTTCTTGCGGCTGGCAGCCTGCTGGGCCTCCATGGTGGCCTGCTCCTGCTCGATCTGGGCCTTTAATTTGGCCTGCTGGGCCACCTGCTTGGCTTCCACGGCGTTGGTGAAGGCGTCGGCAAAGTCGATATCCTCAATGGAGATATTGATGATGTTGATGCCGTAGCGCTCCATTTCCTTGGACAGCACGCTGCGGGTCTCCACGGAAAGCTGGTCGCGGCTGGAGATCAGTTCCTCCGCCGTGTACTTGCTGAATACGGCCTTCATGTTTTCCAGCATGCGGGGGGACACCAGGGTGTTGAAGTAATTGACACCCACGTCTTTAAACAGGTTCATGGCGGTGGTCTTGTTGATGTTGTAGTTGATGGAGCCCATGATGTTGACCTGCTGGATATCGCTGGAGAAGGCCTCGGTGGTGAAGCTGCTCTTCTGCTCCCGGTTGTCCATCAGCGTCACCTTCTGGAAGGGGCTCTTGAGATGGAAGCCGGCATCCAGGGTGTAGTCCGCCACCTTGCCGAAGGTGGTCAATATGCCGGTGTAGCCCGTGGGCACCACGGAGGTGCAGAAGCCGTACACCACCAGCGCCAGCACCACGACCACCGCTGCCAGGGCGACGCCCTTCACCAATTTGCCGTTGGGAGTGCGGACCGGACGGGCATTCTGATAGGGTGCGTTGTTCATGAGTGTGTACCTCCTTGCGTTCTCTTGATTACGGGGGTATCATATCATCTTTTTCTCCCGGGCGCAACGCCTTGCGATCAAAAGCCGCCCCCGGCGCGCCCAAATGTCGCTTTTTGCCGCGGAAAGCGCGATTCGGCACTACCTTTGTCGAATCCTGGAGGCTTCTGCCGAATATCCCCAAAGCCCCCAAAACCTGTGTTATAATCCCTCCATCCAAGGGATCAGACGGCAAAGGACAGCCTTCGGCAAAGCCCGCGCCGTTTTAAGACAAAAGGAGGAACCTGCATGAATCAAATCCGCATCCTGATTACCGACGATAATGACGAGATCCGCGCGGCGCTGCGCACCTACCTGAACAGCCAGGAGGATATGACCGTGGTGGACGAGGCGGCCAACGGCCTGGACGCGCTGCGCATATTAAATGAAAAGCAGGTGGACGTGCTGCTGCTGGATATCATCATGCCCCAATTGGACGGCTATGGGGTCATGGAGCAGCTCCAGACCCTGCCCGCCGAAAACCGACCTCGGGTCATCGCCCTCACCGCTCTCAGCCGGGAGGACTTTATCCATCGCGCCATGCGCCTGGGCGCGGATTATTATATGGTCAAGCCCGCGGACATGGCCGCCATCGCCGCCCGGGTGCGGGACGCCGCCCGGCAGAACGATATCGTCTCCACCGATCCGCTGCCCTTTCCCACCGCCGCCCGATCCATCGACGACAGGCTGAGCAATATCTTCCTCAGCCTGGGCATCCCCGCCCATATCAAAGGATACCAGTTCCTGCGGGAAGCGGTCAAGCTGGTGCTGGATAATCCGGACAGCATCAACCGCATCACCAAGGAGCTCTATCCCGCCATCGCCCGGCGCTTCGGCACCAGCGCCAGCAAGGTGGAGCGCGCCATTCGCCACGCCATCGAGGTGGGCTGGAGCCGCGGACGGGTGGAAAGCCTCAACCGCGCCTTCGGCTGCCGGGTGGCCACACCCGAGGATAAGCCTACCAACGGCGAGTTCATCGCCCTTATCGCCGATAAGCTGGCGCTGGAGGAGCAGCAGAGGAACGCGCAGTAAATGCGAGTGGATAAACAGAAATTTGACGGAAAAAAGATACGACGGGGCCTTCTCTTTCAGAGCCTGAAAGAGAAGCAGAAAGGGCAATCTTTATATTTGTTGGCGTGGCGATGGCTGGT
>CACZLE010000015.1 GCA_902781945.1 uncultured Eubacteriales bacterium
CAACAAACGCTATAAACACAGCCCTTTTCGGTTCCTTTTCGGGCGTCGAAAAGGAACGCCTTCGTTCGTTTTCTTCTCTCCCCTTGCCAATTTCTGTTTGTCAAATTCTATATGAGGGATAATTTACGCCCTAACGATCTCCAGCAGGATGTCCACCATCTTTTCCATATCGTCCACGGAGGCGAACTCATAGATGCCATGGCAGTTATAGCCGCCGGTACCCAGGTTGGGACAGGGCAGGCCCATGAAGCTGAGCCGTGCGCCGTCGGTGCCGCCGCGGATGGCCACGCATTTTGGGATAAGGCCCAGGGAGCGGATGGCCTGCTCCGCCCGCTCGATGACCTCCATGTGCTGCTCGATGACCTCCCGCATGTTGCGGTAGGAATCCCGGATCTGGGCTTCCACGGTGCCCGCTCCATAGCGGCTGTTGAGATAATCGACAGCCCGGCGGATGAAGGCCTTCTTTTCCTCCAGCTTATCCCCGTCGTGGTCCCGCAGGATATAGACCAGGGTGGCGTTTTCCTCGTCGCCATTCATGGCGCACAGGTGATAGAAGCCCTCGTAGCCCTCGGTATATTCCGGCTTTTCCTGGGCGGGCAGCATGGCGTTGAACTCCATGGCAATGCGGCTGGCGTGCTTCATGCGGTTCTTGGCGGAGCCGGGATGGATGTTGCGGCCATGGAAGATGATTTTGGCGGAGGCGGCATTGAAATTCTCATACTCCATTTCATCGATGCGCCCGCCGTCCACGGTATAAGCATAGTCCGCGCCGAAGCCCGGCACGTCAAAGAGATCCGCGCCCCGGCCAATCTCTTCATCCGGGGTAAAGCCGATGCAGATTTTGCCGTGCTTGAAATCGGGATTCTCCAGCACCCGCTGGCACAGGCTCATGATCTCCGCCACGCCCGCTTTATCGTCCGCGCCCAGCACGGTGGTACCGTCTGTCACCAGCAGCCGCTTACCGATATACCGCTTCAGCTCGGGAAACTCGGAAGACCGCAGTACGATGTTTTTATCGGCGTTCAGGATGATGTCGCCGCCTTCATAGATGATCTCCCGGGGATTGAAATTCCGCCCGGGCACGGCGTCCACGGTGTCCATATGGGCGATGAGGCCGATGGCGGGCGCGCCCGGCGCGTTGGCGGGGATCTCGCCATACACATAGCCATGTTCATCCAGGCGCACGCCGGATACGCCCAAGGCTGTCAGCTCGTCCCGCAGCATCCGGGCCAGGTTCCATTGACATTCCGAGGACGGGCAGGTTTCGCAGTTTTCATCGCTGGTGGTGTTGATGCGCGCATAGCGCAGAAAGCGTTCCGTTATCTTTTCCATGATATCCTCCGTTTATTTGATCTGCCGCACGCGGATCACGCTGTCCAGGGCCGTCAGCGCCTCGATCACCGCGCTTGAAACTTCCTCATTGAAATCCAGGATGGTGTAAGCGATCTCGCCCCGGGCCTTGTTGACCAGGTTTTCGATATTCAGCCCCGCTGCCGCCACCACCTCGGTGATGCGGCCCAGCATGCCCACCCGGTTATAGTGCATGATGGCCACGCGGTCCCCCTCCGCCCGGGCGAAGGATACGTCCGGGAAATTGACGGAATGCGTGATATTGCCGTTTTCCAGATATTCGCAGATCTGCCGGGCCGCCATGACGGAGCAGTTCTCGTCCGCCTCCGGGGTGCCCGCGCCCAGATGGGGCGTGCACAGCGCCTGGGGATAGCCCAATTCCCGCGCCGTGGGGAAATCCGTGGCAAAGCCGCGAATCTTGCCGCTGTCAATGGCGTCGCACACGGCCTCGTTGTCCAGCACCGGCCCGCGGGCATAGTTGATCAGGTAAACCCCGTCCTTCATGGCGGCGATGGCCTGCCGGGACACGAAGCCCCGGTTGGCGTCGTTCAGCGGGATATGGACAGAAACGATATCCGAGGCCGCGTAAAGATCGTTGACGTCCTGGACGAACTGCACATAATGCTTGAGCTCGCTGACCCGCGCGTGACCCAGATAGGGATCGTAGCCGATGACCTTCATGCCCAGGTCATGGCAGGCACGAGCCATACGGGAGCCAATGGCGCCCACGCCGATGATGCCCACGGTCTTGCCCATGAGCTCGGGACCGCGATAGACCTCCTTGCCCGCCTCCACGGCCTTGCCGGGATCGCTTTCGCCATCCTTCAGGGTGCGCACCCAGGTATTGGCCGCCAGCACGTTGCGCATGCACAGGATCATGGCCGCCAGGGTCAATTCCTTGACGGCGTTGGCGTTGCCGCCGGGGGTATTGAACACCACGATGCCCTGCTGGGTGCACTTCTCCACGGGAATGGTATTGGTGCCCGCGCCGATGCGGCAGATGGCCTTCAGCTCCGGCCCCAAGGGGATATTGTGCAGGGGCGTGGAATGCACCAGGATGGCATCGGGGCGCGTGGTGTCCTCCACGATGGTATATTTTTCCTTATCGAAGCCCCGCAGGCCTTCTTCGGCCACTTTATTATAGGTTTGGATGATATACATGACTTCGCCTCCTCAGCGATGTTGTTTTTCAAAGGACTCCATGAAGCGCACCAGCGTTTGGACACCTTCCAGGGGCATGGCGTTATAAATGCTGGCCCGCATGCCGCCCGCCACCCGGTGGCCCTTGAGGCTGCACAGGCCGTTGGCCGCGGCCTCCTGCACAAAGGCGACGTCCAGAGCGTCGTCTTCGGTGCGGAAGGTGACGTTCATGAGGGACCGGCAGCCCTTGTCCGCGATGCCGTGGAACAGCCTGCTTTGATCCAGATAATCATAGAGCAGGGCGGATTTTTGCAGATTGCGCTGATAAATGGCCGCCACGCCGCCCTGGTCCGCCAACCAGTCCAGGCACAGCCCCGCCATATAGATGGCATAGGTGGGCGGCGTATTGAGCATGCTGCCCTTGTCCGCCATCACGGTCCAGTTGAGGACGTTCGGCGTTTCCTTCCGGGCCCGGCCCAGCAGATCTTTACGGACGATGACCACCGTGAGTCCCGCCGGGCCGATATTCTTCTGCGCTCCGGCAAAGACGACGCCGAAACGGCGCACGTCATAGGGCTGGGACAGGATATTGGAGGACATATCCGCCACCAGGGGCACGGCGCCGGTATCCGGGATCTCGGGGATGCGGGTGCCATAGATGGTGTTGTTGGTGGTGATATAGAGGTAATCCGCCGACGGGTCGACGGTGATTTCGTCGTTTGCAGGCACCCGGCGGTAGCCTTCCTCCCGGGTGGAGGCGATGCAGCGGGCGTCGCCGTATTTCATGGCTTCCATCCAGGCGCTGTGGGCAAAATGGCCGCTGTCCACATAGGAAGCAAATCCCGATAGCAGGTTCATGGCCACGGCGGCAAATTGGCCGGTGGCTCCGCCCTGCAAAAGCAGGACCTCATAGTCCGCCGGGATGTCCATGAGCTGACGAAGCCGGGCAACCGTGTGATCGAAGATCTCCTGGTAGGCCGCGGAGCGATGGCTCATTTCCATGACGGACATGCCCGTGCCTTTATAATTCAGCATTTCCGCCGCCGCCCGCCGCAGGGCCTCCTCCGGCATAACGGCTGGACCCGCCGCGAAATTGAATACCCGATCCAATGTGCTTCCCTCCCTTTTGAGGCTGCATCCATGATACCGGTTTTGTCGGAAAATTGCAAGCTATAAACAGGATAAATGCAGGATATAACGAAAAAGATCCCTCAGAAGGGGATCATTTGAAGGATCATGCCTCAATTTTGCCCAATTCGGCAGCCCAGGCCGCTGTCAGCCGCTCCAATGTCCAGCTGGCGTTGGCCGGGCTGGTGGAGGGCAGCACGGCGTAGGGCACATCCAGGTCTTTCCAGTATTTCAGATAGATCTTTTCCGCCGTCTTGCCGTTGAGCAATATGCGCTCGATGGGGCATTTGGCCATCAGTCCCGGCAGATCATTGGGCAGGGCTTGCCGGATGCTGCTATCAGCGGAGCCGGTGATTTCGCATTGGGCGATCACATCCCACAGGGCGATGTGATGGCGAAGGAGAAAGGCCCGCTTCTCCCCCACCGTCTCCGGCGCGGATTCATGATAAACCGCTCCCAGCACGCGCCAGAAGCGGTTTTGCGGATGGCCGTAATAGAAAGCATTCTCCCGGGATTTGACGGAGGGAAAGGTGCCCAGGATCAGCAGGCGGCAATCCGCGTCCCACACGGGATCAAAAGGATGTTCCAAAGCATTCATCCGCCGAACAGCCGCTCCAGTTCCTCATATTTTTCCTGGGTGATCAGGGCGTCCCGGTCCGTGCCGTCCAGGCGCACGATGTAGGTCCACCGTCCATAGGGCGTGATATCGTGGATGCGGTTCAGGTTGATGATATAGCTGCGGTGGCAGCGGAAGAACACCTGGGGATCAAGCTTGGCCTCGGTTTCCGCCAGAGTGTCCGAGGTGGCGTAGCTCTGGCCATCGGCGGTATAGATCACCGTGGAGCGCTCCTCCCGCTGCACCAGCAGGATATCCGCCATGTTGATGAAGGACACGCCGTCCCGATGCTTGAGCATCATGCGGCCCTGGGGCCGGGCGCGCTCGGGAGCGGCGGGCTTTTCCAGGGCAGGCCGGGCGCGCATGTATTCCTGGCGCTCCTTGATGCGGGTCAGGGTTTCGATGACGCGCTCCATCCGGAAGGGCTTGAGCAGGTAATCAAAAGCGTACACCGCAAAGGCGTCGCTGCGGTATTCCTCATGGGCGGTGGCGAAGATCAGCACGCAGCTGGGGTCGGCGTCCTGGATCTGATTGGCGCAGGCCACGCCGTTCATGACGGGCATATCCACGTCCAGGAACACCACCTGGGGACGGAGCTCGTCAAACAGGCGCATCAGCTCCGCGCCGTCGGCGGCTTCCCCCACCAGCTGGTAACCGTCCACACGGGCGATCATCTTGCGCAGTATCATGCGCATCCCCGGTTCATCATCCGCGATCAGCACGCGGATCGGCAGTAAATCACTCATATCTTCTCCTGTCAGCGGATCACGCGGCGGCCATGGTCAAATTTGGGGCGGCTGAGCACCTCGGCCATCACCACGCCCTGCACCACGCTGTTCCGGCTGAAATTCAATTGCAGGCCGGCGGGCCGGACAGGCATTTGGACGTTTGCCTGAGCGGCGGGCCGAGGCCGGGGCAGCTCCCGTTCTTCCGCCGGGCAGGGCAGGGCCTTACCTTCGTGCTCGTGGGGTTCCATGGGCGGCATATCGATGGAGCCATCCCTGTCCATGGTTTCAAAGGCGGGCTCGTCCGAGGCCTGCGCAGGCTCTGGGGCAGCCTTGGGAATGCCCGCGTTCTTGGGGGCTTTGTTTACCGCAGCCTGGGCGGGGACCCGCCTGGCTGGAGTCCGCTGGGCGGCGGCTTGCCTTCTTCTGTTGCTCGCGCTGAGGGCAAAGCTGACAATGATGATCAGCAGCAGCAGTACTTCCATTTTAGCCCTCCTTTTTCAAACTTCCCCTGCCCCGGACAGCCGGGGCAGGGAAGGGATCATCCATTACTTCTGAGAGGCGTCGGTGCTTTCGGGCTTGGCGGCGTTTGCGATGCCATCCCGCATGTTAGTGTCGGCAATGACGTTCTTCATCTGATAGTAGTCCATAACGCCCAGCTTGCCTTCGCGCAGGGCTTCGGCCATGGCCAGGGGCACCTGAGCCTCGGCTTCCACCACGCGGGCGCGCATCTCCTGCACGGCGGCCAGCATTTCCTGCTCGCGGGCCACGGCGATGGCGCGGCGCTCCTCGGCCTTTGCCTGGGCGATGCGGCGATCAGCCTCAGCCTGGTCCATCTGCAATTGCGCGCCGATGTTGCGGCCCACGTCCACGTCCGCGATATCGATGGACAGGATGCGGAAGGCGGTGCCGCTGTCCAGGCCCTTGGTCAGCACGGTCTGGCTGATCAGGTCGGGGTTCTCCAACACTGCCTTATGGGTCTCGGAGGAACCGATGGTGGTAACGATGCCTTCGCCCACGCGGGCGATGATGGTTTCCTCACCGGCGCCGCCCACCAGGCGGGTAACGTCCGTGCGCACGGTGACACGGGCCTTGGCCCGCAGCTCGATACCGTCCTTGGCCACGGCGGCGATGGGGGGCGTCTCAATGACCTTGGGGGTGACGCTCATCTGCACGGCCTGCAATACGTCGCGTCCTGCCAGGTCCACCGCGCAGGCTTCCTCAAAGGTCATGTCGATATTGGCCTGCTGGGCGGAGATCATGGCCTTGGCCACGCGCTCGATGTTGCCGCCCGCCAGGAAGTGCTTTTCCAATTGATCCACGGAGATATCCAGACCGGCCTTGCGCACCATGATCAGGGCGTCCACCAGGCGATGGGGCGAGATGCGGCGCAGGCGCATACCGACCAGGGTGCTGATCTTGATTTTGACGCCGCTGGACATGGCGCGGATCCAAAGCCCGATGGGCACATACCGCAGGAACACCAGCACCAGCAGCAGCACGACGAAAATAATGACAAGCAGGGTTACATTCGCAGCATTCATCTTTTTGTTTCCCCCTTACACTCTCTTCACATAGATCGTGGTTCCGTCCACGCGCATGATGCGCACAGCAACGCCTTTTTCGATGAACTCAGCGTCCCCCTGGACGTTGAGCTTGCCGCACTCGAATTCCGCAGCCCCCACGGGACGCAGAGCGGTGACGGTCTTGCCTTCCTTGCCCACCAGCAGCTGCATTTCCTCCCGCTCGCTCTTGCCGCCGTCATTGACGGCGTCCTTGAGGATCAGGGCGGAATTCATCTTGCCGCTGTTGATGGATTTTAAGGAAATGGAAATGACGATGCCCAGCACGGCCAGCACGGCGATGGCCATGCCCAGGCCCACCTTGGCCCCATATTCATACCAGGTCATCACGATGCCCGCCAGCAGCAGGATCGATCCCGATATGCCCGGGATGCCGAAGCCCGGCATGAACATTTCCACCACCAGCAGGATAACGCCCACCAGCACGCAGATGATGATCGGTATCAGCCATTCCACGGTGCATCTCCCCTTTCTTGTTTTGATGGCCGCATCATAACACATTTTTTGAACGGAGAAAATGGATTTTGCACCAAACCATCATTTTGACGTCTCAATTGTCAGGGAAGACTTCAATGCCAGCACGTCCTGGGCGTAGACCTCCTTCAGCTCCCGCCGGTAGATGATGGCGGCGGGATGGTAGAGGGCGAAGAGGGGCAGGCCGTTGGACGCGGTATGCCACCTGCCGTGGAGCTCGCCCACGGTGGCCTTGGGGCCCATCAGGGCCTTCAGGGGCACGTTGCCCAGGGTGACGATGCTTTGGGGCTTGACCAAATCGATCTCCTTCATCAGAAAGGGCAGGAACAGGGCGATTTCCTCCTTGGAGGGCGCGCGGTTGCGCACGCGGCCCGTTTTGCCCAGGGAAGTGGGGCGGATCTTGACCACGTTGGACACATAGAGCGTCTCCCGCTCCATGCCCATGAGATCCAGAAATTCATCCAGGTTTTTGCCCGCCTTGCCCACAAAGGGACGGCGCTTCAAGGTCTCCTGCTCGCCGGGAGCCTCGCCGATGAGCATGATGGGCGGATGGTCGCTGTTGCCGTCCCCGAACACCAGAATCTTGTCCTCCCCCGGCCACAGCGGACGGAAAAACGCCTCGCACTCCCGTTCAAACGCCTTCATGTCCCCCATCGCTTGCTTTCTCCCCCAATTCTTTCATCTTTTCCATCACCTTTTGCAGGTCGCGCCAGGCCTCGCGCTTTTTGCTCTCGTCCCGCAGCAGCGCCGCCGGGTGATAGGTGGGCATGAACCACACGCCCTTCTTTTCCACCCAGATGCCGTGCTCCCGGGTGATGCGGAAATCCTCCCGCAGGAGCGTCCGGGCGGCGGTGGCGCCCAAGAGCACGATGACCCGGGGCCGCACCAAGGCCACCTGCTGGCGCAGATAGGGCAGGCACATCTGGGCCTCCAGAGGCTCCGGCGTGCGGTTGTGGGGCGGGCGGCACTTGACGATATTGCAGATGTACACCTGCTCCCGGTCATAGCCCATGGCCGCGATCATCTTGGTGAGCAACTGCCCCGCCGCGCCCACAAAGGCCAGGCCCTGCATGTCTTCATCCGCCCCGGGACCTTCCCCGATGAACATCAGCTTGGCATGGATATCGCCCTGGCCGGGCACCTTGTTGTGGATCTGCTTGCACAGTTCACACTTTTCGCAGGCGTAGATTTCATCATACAGCGATTGCCATGAAACCCGCATACGCGCCGCCCCTTCTGTATCTTATTGTCTGAACATGTCGATGAACACCTTGAAGGTGCTGGTGGCGTCCTGCCGCAGCCAGTTGACCAGGCTGAAAATCAGCAGCACCAGGATGAGACACACGGCCACGCCGCCCACCACGGCCATAAAATCCGCCAGCCCGGCGGTGAGCCGCCAGCGGTCCTGCCGCAGCATGCGGTCCTCTTCCTTGCGCGCAAGATATTCTTCGCGTTTCTGCTCGTTCATATCCTTATCCTCTTACACGTAATCCATCCAGGGAGAAACGGGATCCTCCCGGCCCGTCAGGCTGCCGTGATCACACAGGCCCGGGAAACCCTGCTGCCGGAGGGCCTCATAGAGCACGATGGCCACGGAATTGCTGAGGTTCAGAGATCTTGCCTCCTGCCGCATGGGAATGCGGATGCAGCGGTCATAGACCCGGGAAAGCAGGGATTCCGGCAACCCCTTTGTCTCGCAGCCGAACACCAGGAAATCATCGGGGCCATAGCTGGCCTCATGATAGCCCCGCGGGGCCTTGGTGGTGGCAAAATGATAGGCGGCCCCGGGGTACTCCCGCATCATTGTATCAAAATCCGGATGAACATGCAATTCCATCAAATGCCAGTAATCCAGGCCCGCGCGCTTGAGATATTTGTCGCTGAGCTCAAACCCCAGGGGCTCGATGAGATGGAGCAAGCTGCCCGTGGCAGCGCAGGTGCGGGCGATGTTGCCCGTGTTTTGCGGGATCTCCGGAGCGTAGAGGACGATATGCATGGCTGCCTCCCAAATTATCGGTTGCAAAAAGGCCGATCAGTTGTTATAATTTTGTAGAAATGAAACCAAAGGAGAAGGAAAATGCAGAAGGAACCCATTCTGGTCGTCATGGCCGCAGGCATCGGCAGCCGCTTCGGCGGGGTCAAGCAGCTGGCCTCTTTCGGCAAAAACGGCGAGTGCATCATCGATTATTCCCTGTTCGACGCCTATCGCGCGGGCTTCCGCCGCGTGGTGTTCATCGTAAACGAAAAAATCTACGAGGACTTCCGGCAGAAGATCGGCGTCCATGTGGAAGGCCGCATGGAGGTGCGCTATGCCATCCAGAAGCTGGATAAGCTGCCGGAGGGCTGCGCCGTGCCGGAAGGCCGCCAGAAGCCCTGGGGCACCGGTCACGCCGTCATGTGCTGCCGGGAGCTGATCGACGCGCCCTTCGCCGCCATCAACGGCGACGACTTCTATGGCCGGGACGCCTTTGAAAAGATTTACGGCTTCCTGTCCCAGCCCCATCAAAAGGGCGAATACGCCATGTGCGGCTTCCTGCTGAAAAACACCCTGAGCGAAAACGGCTACGTGTCCCGGGGCGTATGCACCAACGACGAGAATGGCATGCTGGACAGCATCGTGGAGCGCACCCACATCATCGGCACCTGCGACGGGCCCATGTTCACCGAGGATGGCAGCATCTACACCCGTCTGCCCGAGGACGCGCCGGTGTCCATGAACCTGTGGGGCTTCACCCCGGATTTCATGGAGGAGCTGTGCGGACGCTTCCCGGCCTTCTATCGGAAAGCCATGGAAACCAATCCCTTGAAGGCGGAATACTTCCTGCCCTTCGTGGTCAACGACACTTTGAAGGAGGGCCTTTCCACCGTGCGGGTGCTGGGAACCGACAGCAAATGGTATGGCGTCACCTATCACGACGACGTGCCCTTCGTGCAGAACGCCATCGCCCGTATGACGGATGGCGGCGAATATCCCCCGGCCCTTTGGCCATAAACCTCACGCCTCGCTCCGCGAGGCTTTTTTACAAGCCAGCCGCCCGCAGGAGGGCGCTTTTCGCGCCAAGGAGCTGCATATCGCGCAATTGATCCGTCACCTTGTCCTCCAGCCCGTCGATCTCCCGCAGGTCGCAGCCCCAGATCTCGTAATCGCTCAGGGCGGCGTAGGCCAGGGATTCCGGCGGCATATCGCAGCTCATGCGGGAGAAGGCGGCCAGGGCGTATTCCTGCTCCAGCACGGGAGCGTCGCCCTCCTCCGTGGGCAGGCGGTATTCCCCCTCCGCGTTTTTGCGCACCCCCGCATACAGCATGATGAGGCTGCTCAAGGCAAAGCACAGGCAGGAAGGCAGGGCGGCGTTCTCCTTTTCGTAGGCCGCCAGGGCGGGCAGCACGCAGGCCACGAACCGGGCCAGCAGGTTTTCTCCGATGGCGGGCCAGGCTTCCTCCCCGCAGGCGTTCTCCAGATAGGCGCACACCCGGGCGGCGTATTGCAGGCCCTCCTCCCGAGAAATTTTGAGGCCTGGCATGATCTCCTCCGTCAGCGCCTTGCCCAGCAGGCTGCGAAAATCGCCGTCCCGCATGATGGCGCCGATGGTATTCATGCCGCAGAGTGTGCCCACCGCCGCCGTGATGACCCCGGCGCCCCCCAGCATCCATTGCTTGCGCAGGGCG
This sequence comes from uncultured Eubacteriales bacterium, assembly GCA_902781945.1. Classification (GTDB taxonomy): domain Bacteria; phylum Bacillota; class Clostridia; order Christensenellales; family Aristaeellaceae; genus SFMI01. The sequence continues at coordinate 10,683 of CACZLE010000015.1, forward strand.
TAGGGCTGCAAATCGCGGACGTAGCGCACCGCCTCCGCTATCTCGGGCACTGGCAGGGGCTTATCCGTCTCAATGAGCCACTCGGCGCAGTCCGTCATGGTGGAGGCAAACGTGTTTTCCGTCACCAGCCATTGCAGAAAGGCCGCCGGCAGCTTCCAATGGAGGGCGCAGGCGATCATAGCCTCCTGGAGATGGGCCGCGTTGTGGGGCAGGCTGACGCAGGGCAGCAGCGTCCAGCCGGACAAATGGGCCTGATAGCGCAGATAAAGCAGCATCACAGCCAAGCCCGGCAGAGTCTGCGGGGTCTCCCGGTCATCCTCCTGGATGGATACGTCCGCGCCCTCGTCGCCGATCAGGCAGCGGACCTCGGGCTTCACCGCCCACTCCAGGGGATCGATCCGCCGCTGCAAATTTTCCGAACGGCTGCCCAGCAGGCTTTTCATGCCCTCCCGGCTGCCCGCCACCAGGGCGTATACGCTGCTTTCGGCATTCAGGGGCATGGCCGCGCAGGCCAACTGCATTTCGCTCATGTGCGCCTCCCAAGGTTTGATCTATTTTATTATACCCTTTATCGCGCTTTGACGCAATGAAAAGAGGTGAAAAAATGTCCGCATCCTCCCTGCGCGCGTCCGTCCGTCAGATGGTGGAATTCTCTCTGCGGGGCGGCGATCTGATCCCCGCTTCCGCCGCCGCCATGGCGGAGGGCAGCCGCGCTCATCGGTCCCGCCAGGACAGCGTTTCCGCCCACGCGGAGCGCCCCGTGCGCTGGCAGGGAACCTGCGATGGAGTGGAAGCGGACATTCAGGGGCGCATCGACCTATTGTGGGAGGACGCGGACCCGCTGTGCATCGACGAGCTCAAGCTGATCTCGCCCTATGCGCCCTTGCCGGACGCGCCGCTGCCCACCCATCGCATGCAGGCGGTGTGCTACGGGTATATGCTGGCGGAGGAGCTGGAATTACAATCCATCAGCGTGCGGGTGAGCTATGTGACGGAAACCGGCGCGGTGCGCGCGGATTTTGAGGAAACGCTGGACCGCGCCGCATTGACGGAGCAGTTTTTCGCCATGCTGCGGCCCCTGGCGGCCTGGCATAAGCTGCAATGCGCCCACAAAGCAGATCGGGACAGCAGCCTGCAAGCCCTGCAATTCCCCTACGATCACTTCCGGCCCGGGCAGCGGGAGATGGCCGCCCAGGTCTACACCGCCATCCAGCGCAAAAAGCGGCTGTTCGCCACCCTGCCCACGGGCACGGGCAAAAGCGCCGCCACGCTGTTTCCCGCCCTCAAGGCCCTGGGCAACGGGCTGACCCGGCAGATTTTCTATCTGACGGCCCGCGGCACGGCGCAGCTGTCCGCCCTGGACGCCCTGGAGCGCATGAAGGGTCTGGCCCTGCGCAGCGTGGTGCTGACCGCCCGGGAAAAATGCTGCCCCCAATCTCCCATGCGCTGCCATCCGGATTTCTGCCCCCGGGCCAAGGGCTATTATGACCGGGAGCTGCCCGCCCTGATGGCTATCTGCGAGCAGCAGAAATGGGACGACATTCCGGGCTTTTGCGATCAATGGTCCCTGTGCCCCTTTGAGTTTTCCCTGGCGCTGTGCGAGATCAGCGACGTGGTGATCTGCGATTACAATTATGTGTTCGATCCCCTGGTATCCCTGAAACGCATCATCGGCCAGGGCAAGCCCGTGACCCTGCTGATGGACGAGGCCCACAATCTGCCCGGGCGCACCCGGGATATGCTGTCAGCATGCCTGGACAGCCGGGAGGCGGCGGAATATCGCAGGGAGGTCGGCAAGCGCCTGGGACGAAAACATCCGCTGTATCTGGCTTTGTCCGCCCTGCTGCGCCCGCTGCGGAATGCCGAGGACGCATCCGACTTGCTTGCGCCGGTGGAAATGCTCATCAGCGAAATGGCGGAGCATCCCGGGGAAGGGGATCACGACTTTTTCCACGCGCTGCTGTCCTTCCGCATGGCGCTGAACCGCTATAACGAGGCCCCGGATGGATATCGAATTCTGGTGGATCCCGGTGCAAAGGAACGCAGCGTGACGCTGCTGTGCCTGGATATCTCCAGTCATTTGGAAAAGATCACCCGCCGCATGACGGGCTGCGTGTATTTTTCCGCCACCCTGGAACCGCTGAGCGCCATGCGCGGATTGCTGGGCGGCAGCGAGGAGGACGCCCTGTTCGCTCTGCCCTCGCCCTTTCCCCCGGAACGGCTGCTGGTCATGACCCATCCCCTGCCCACCCGCTATCAGCAGCGGGAGGACAGCGCCGGGGAGGCCGCCGCCTGCATTCTGGCGCTGTTTAGCGGGCGTCCGGGCAAATATGTGGCCTATTTTCCCAGCTATGCCTATCTTTCCCTGATCCTGGAAAGGCTGCTGGTACTGGCCCCCGATCTGCCCCTGAACGTGCAGGATCGGGGCATGGACCCGGAGGCCCGCGAACGCTTTTTACAGAAGATGCGGACCTGCAGCGGGCCGCTGCTGTCCCTGTGCGTGCTGGGCGGCATCTTTGCCGAGGGCATCGATCTGCCCGGGGATCAATTGATCGGCGTGGCCGTGGTGGGCGTGGGGCTGCCCCAGGTGAACGAGGTGCAGGAGGCCCTGCGGACCCATTACGAGGAAACCCTGGGCGACGGTTTCGGCTTCGCCTATCGCAACCCCGGCATGCAGAAGGTATTGCAGGCGGCGGGCCGGGTGATCCGCAGCGAGATGGACGCCGGTGTGGTGCTGCTGCTGGACAGCCGCTACCGCGAGGCCGCCTACGCCCGTCTGCTGCCGCCCCACTATCATCCGCTGGCTGTGGCGAACGCCGAGGAAATTCGCCGCCGCACGCAGGATTTTTGGCGTTTATATGGAATAAAGGATTCATTATGATGAATGGAGGCCGCTATGCTCCCGATCCCTCCCGCCCTGCTGGACGAACGCGAGCGCAAGCTGTATACCCTGCTGGCGCTGAAAGAACTGGGCAGCTGCACCCATACGCAGCTGCTGTATTTCATGGTGGAAAACGAGATCATGTCCTATTTTGACCTGGCCCTGGCCCTGCCCGAATTGGTCAACGACGGCCAGGCGGCCAAGATCGCCCATCCTGCGGAGAGCCTGTATCAGATCACGGCGGCGGGATTGGAAACGGTGGAATTCTTTTCCGGCAAGCTGCCCCACAGCAAAGTGGTGATGATCCATGAGCAGGCCCCCCTGTGGCGGGAGCGCTTCGCCATCGAAAAGGAATTTTCCGCCAAGGTGGTGCAGCAGCCCGGGGGCGAATACGTGGCCCAGCTGCGGCTGGTGGAGGGCAGCTTTACGGTGCTGAGCATCGACATCCCGGCCCCGGAGCATAAAATGGCGGACCGCATCGCCGAAGCCTGGCCCCGGCACGCGGGCGAAATCTATCAATATCTGATGGATACCTTGGGAGAGGAACCGAAAAAGAAATGAGCGTATGGGCGATTTTGCTTTCCGGCGGCAGCGGCACCCGCATGGGCAACGCCGTGAACAAGACCCTGCTGCCCCTGGCCGGGGAATGCGCGCTGTGCAGGTCCCTGCGCACCCTGCGGCGGCATTGCGACGGCGTCGCTTTGGTGATGCGGCCCTGTGACGAGGAAGCCGTGCGGCTGGCCTTGGCGGACAGCGGATTGACCGCGGAACGCTTTGCATATGGCGGATCGGATCGGCAGGCGTCGGTATACAATGGCCTGCAAGCTCTGCCGGAGGACTGCGATATCGTGCTGGTGCACGACGGGGCGCGGCCTCTGTTGGATGACGACACGGTGAAAAGCGTAATAGAAAGCGTGCGGCTGCACGGCTCGGGCATCGCCAGCACGCCGGTCACAGACACCATCAAACAGGTGGGCAGCGATGGGATCGTGGAAGCCACCCCGGACCGCAGCCGCCTGCGGGCGGTGCAAACGCCCCAGGGCTTCAAAAAAGACCTGCTTTTGCGGGCGCATCGGGAAATTACTGAGCGCTATACCGACGACGCGGCCCTGGTGGCCGCCCTGGGCGAGCCTGTATATCTGTGCGCGGGCAGCCCGAAAAACATTAAACTGACCACACCGGAGGATAAAAACATGGCGGAATTCGCATTGCAGGGCATGCCCCGGGTGGGCCACGGCTACGACGCTCACCGGCTGGCAGAGGATCGCAGGCTCATATTGGGCGGCGTCGAAATCCCCTATGAAAAGGGGCTGCTGGGCCACAGCGACGCGGACGTGCTGGTGCACGCGGTGATCGACGCGCTGCTGGGCGCGGCGGCTCTGGGCGACATCGGCCAGCATTTTCCGGACAAGGACCCGCAGTACAAGGGCATCTCTTCCATCCTGCTGCTGAAAGAAACGGCGGCCATTCTGCAAAAAGCAGGCTTCGTTCTCCACAATGTGGACGCCACCCTGATCGCCCAGCGGCCCAAGCTGGCGGCATATATTCCCCAGATGCGGCAAAACATGGCCGACGCCCTGGGGTTGGCGGTCAGCCGCGTGTCCGTCAAAGCCACCACCACCGAGGGCATGGGCTTTGAAGGCGCGGGCGAGGGCATCAGCGCCCATGCCGTGGCGCTGGTATACGAACGAAGCTGACGGGAGGGAGCCTCATGTGGACATGCGTAAGATGCAAGCAGACCGTGGATGACCGTCTGGCGGTGTGTCCCCATTGCGGGGCGGCCCGCAGCGCCGGGCGATTCAGCAAGGAAATCCAACCTCAGCAGACACCCCAGGCCCAATACGCGCCGGATTTTGGCCATGTGCGGGCGGGGCGCGGCTTTATGATCTTCGGCGTGATCCTGGCGGTGCTGCTGCCCGCCGTGGCGATCTTCGCGGCGATCCTGTGCAGAAACGGCTGGATCGGGGAGCTGTATCGTTTGATGAACCCGGATGCCGCAATAGCCGAACTGAGCGACGGCAAGACCAATCTGCTCTATTGGGCGCTGACAATCGCTGCTGCCCTGCTCTCCTCCCTGCCCGGTATCTGGACAGTGGGCTTGGGCAAGGCCCTGCGCCGCCTCCACCGGATGGAGGAGCTTTTATAAAACGCAACCGCCTTTTCGCCAGAGAAAGGCGGCTTTTTTTGCCTTTTTTCGCGCCCTCAACCGACAGGCGATATCCCCTATACAGACTAAGATGCTGTATATCTTCACAGCTATCGGAGCGTGACGACCATGCAGCACACCATGATTTCCGGCATGCAGCGCAGCCGGAGCGCCAGGCGGCGGAGCAAGCGGTTCCGCGCGCGATTTCTCCTGCGGGAAAACGGACCCGGCATCGCCCGGCATACGGCAGAAACCCTGCTGTTTTTCTTTTTGTGTCTCAGCGAATGCTTTCAGCTGCCCTCGCCCTTTGCCGCCTGCGCCCTGGCGGCCTGTTTGCTGTGCGAAAAGAACCTGCTGTTCCCTGTTGTCGGAATCGTGCTCAGTCTGGGCTTAAGGCTACTGTGGGGCGTCGATCCCGACCTGTGGCAATACATCGGCTTGGGGCTGCTGCTGTTGCTGCGGCTGAAGCCCCCGCGCACTGCGGCGGCAGCCAGCGCCTACGCGGCCTGCGCCCTGTCCCTGCGGCTCTTTTCCCTGATCCTGTTTCCCGATACCCAGGAGGCCATGATCCTGTGCACGGTCTCGCTGCTGGTGGGGGTGCTGTGCACCCCGGCAGTATGCCAGGCCCTGCAAATGACGGAAGAGCATAAAAGCCGCCTGCGCATGGACGATCTGCTGTGCGCCGCGGTGCTGGCCATGGTGATAATCAGCGGAGCGGGCCGGGTGGCCGTTTCCATCGTCAACCTGGGCTTCCTGTTTTCAGGCCTGGCGATCTTGCTTTCCGCCGCGGTGGGCGGCTGTATGGCGGCGGTCTGCACGGGACTTTTGTGCGGCGTCGCGCTGGCGGTCTGCGGGCACTCGGACGGATATGTGGTCTGCTTCGCCTTTTCGGGCATCGTGTGCGGCCTTTTTTACGGGCGCAAACGCGGAACCTTGGGCGTGATCTATTTGCTGTGCAGCCTGTTTGCTTCCTACGCCATCCGTTTCCGTCTGGACGTGGGCTTCGCGGCGGCGGCGCTGCTGTCCACAATAGGATTTTGGCTCGTGCCCAACCGCTGGATCACAAAAATCTACACGCTTGTGCGCACCCTGTCCCCGGACGCGGGAGACAACGAAGCCGCCTATGCCCAGCAGACCCGGGCGCAATGGGTGGGCAGCCTGGCGGCGCTCTCGCGGCAGCTGCCGGAGGTGCGCCTGCCCCAGCCCGACCCGGCGGAACGGCTGGAGGACGTGGTGGCCCGTCTGTGCCAGGGCTGTCCCAACATGCCGGAATGCTGGCAGCAAAACGCCCGGGATACCCGGGAGTCCCTGCAGAAATACTTTGTGGAGGGGGACCGGGCGGCGCGGATGACGGATTGCCTGCGCCGGGAGGAATGGCCTGCCCTGGCTTTGGATCAGCAGCGCAGCCGCCAGCAGGCGCAATTGCGCTGCGCCTACGCCCAGCGGGAACGGGAGGCCACCCGGACCCATCTGACAGCCATTGCCCAGGCCATGACCCAAATTGGCCGGGAAGGGAGCCTGTGCGATCAGGACGACGAGCTGCTGCGGGGCGAAGCGGAATACGTGATGCGGCGCATGCGCATCGCGGGCCGCGTGGTGTACGCCCTGCGGGTTTCCCGCCACGTGCGGGTGGCCCTGCGCTATGAGCCCGCGCTGACCCGGGAAACCGCCCTGGAGCGCTATTGCGACGCCCTGTCCCAAGCCCTGGAAACGCCCCTGCATATCGCCCAGCGCAGCAAGGACATGGTGCTATTGGAGGAAACGGCGCCCATGACGGTGGAATGCTATCATCTGTCCGCCTCCGCCGGTGACGGCAGCGGCGAAAACGGCGACAGCGTGCTGGTGCGCACGGGCCTGGGCGGCGTTGAGATCGCCATGCTCAGCGACGGCATGGGCCACGGCAACCAGGCGCACATGGAAAGCAAGCAAACGCTGGAGCTGCTGTCCTTGTGCTTGGACGCCGGTTACAGCGTCAGCGCCGCCCTGGACGCCATCAACTGCATCATGCTGAGCAGCACCGACGGTGAGCAATACGCCACGGTGGATCTATGCGTGGCGGACCTATGGCAAAACACCGCCACGCTGAACAAGCTGGGAGCCTGCGCGTCTCTTTTGATCAGCGGGACCACCCTGCGGGTGCTGGACAGCAGCGCCCTGCCCCTGGGCATCCTGCCGGAAGTGCAGGCCTCCAGCCACACCTTTGCCTTTGGGGACGGGGACGTGCTGGTGCAGTTTACCGACGGGCTGGCGGACGCCTGCGGCGGCATGCAGGCTTTGGAGCGGCAGGTGGAGCTGCTCTCCCGGGACAGGCTGCATCGCTCCCCGGAGGCCATTTGCTCGGCGCTGATGTCCGCTGCCATGCGGCGCAGCGGCGGCGTGCCCGAGGACGACATGACCATCCTGTGCACGCTGTTCAAAAAAAGGCAAAACAAAAGGCGGGAGAAGGTTCCCCCGCCCGCGTGCTGAAATCAGTCCAAGACCCGATGGGCCTCGTCCACCAGGGCGATAATGGCCGCGTCGTCCGGCATTTCGCCCTCCCCGGGACGGATATCCGCCAAAAACTCAATATTGCCCTTGGGGCCCTTGATGGGCGAATAGGTGAAACCCGCCACGTGCCAGCCGATCTCCCGGGCATAATCCCGCACCGCCATGAGCACATTGCGGTGCACTTTTTCATCCCGCACCACGCCGTTTTTGCCCACCTGGCCCCGGCCCGCCTCAAACTGGGGCTTGACCAGGGTGAGGAAGCGGCCCTTGTCCCCCATGATCCCGGCGGCCACGGGCAGGATGAGCCGGATGGAGATGAAGGACACGTCCATCACGGTGAGCGTGGGACCCAGCGGTACCATGTCCGGGGTCAAATGGCGGGCGTTGGTGCGCTCCATCACGGTGACCCGCTCGTCCTGGCGCAGCTTCCAGTCCAATTGGCCGTAGCCCACGTCGATGGCATAGACGTGGCTGGCTCCATGGCGCAGCAGCACGTCGGTGAAGCCCCCGGCGGCGGCTCCGATGTCCATGGCCACCACGCCGGTGACGTCTGCTCCAAAAACCTCGATGGCCCGCTCGATCTTATGCCCGCCCCGGCTGGCCAGGGCGTCCACCTCGCCGCGGATATTGAGGTTGTCCTCATCCTCCACCTGTTCGGAGGCCTTGAGCACCTTTTTTTCGGCAATATAGACCTGTCCGGCCATGATCAGCGCCTGGGCGCGCTCCCGGCTGGGGGCCAGGCCGCGCTGCACCAGCGCCATATCCACACGCGTTTTCACGATTTTTTCCTCCATGTCAGGACCCGCTGGGCGATGGACCCTGCGTCCAATCCATGGGCCCGCAGCTGGCTGGCCCGATCCCCCTGGGTCATACATGTTCCCGTCAGGCCCAGGGTCAGGACCGGGCCGGGAATATCCTTCTGCTGACAATACAGCTGGATCAAGCTGCCCAGGCCGCCCCGCAGCGCGCCTTCCTCCACCGTCACCAGGGGCGCGTGAATGGAGGAAAGGGTTTCCTCATCCAGAGGCACCACGCAGGAGGCGTCGTACACGGCGCAGCGAAGGCCCTGGTTTTCCAGCAGTTCCGCAGCCTTCAAGGCTTCAGACACGATGGCCCCGGCAGCAAGCATCGCCAGATCCTCGCCCTGGCGCAGGCATTGCCAGACGGGGCGGTAGACCGAGGGTTTTGGATGATCCGGCAAGCCGCTGAAATCGGCCTTATGATAGCGAATGGCCACCGGCCCATCCTGGGTCAGGGCATAGCGCATCATGGCCCGCAGCTCCGCCCGGGAGAAGGCGCACAGCACCTGGATGCCGGGAAGCTGGCTGAGATAGGACACGCCATAGATGCCGTGATGGGTGGGGCCGTCCTCGCTGAGGCCCGCCCGATCCATCAGGAAGCACACGGGCAAATGCTGGAGACAGACATCGTGGAGCACCTGGTCAAAGCCGCGCTGCAAAAAGGTATCGTAAATGGCCACAAAGGGGCGCATGCCGCCCGCGGCCAGGCCCGCCGCCATGGTGACGGCATGCTCCTCGGCAATGCCCACATCATAGAGGCGTCCCGGCATCTCGTAGGCAAAATTGAGCAGGCCCGTGCCCGCCGTCATGGCCGCCGTAACGGCCACCACCCGCGGGTCCTCCTGGGCCAAGGCCAGCAGCTCGTCCCCTGCGGCGGCGCTCATGCTGGCGGCGCTTTCGCTGAGGGGCCTTCCCGTATCCACATCAAAGGGCGGCGTGCCATGGAGCCGGGAAGGATGATCCTCCGCCTGGGTGTAGCCGCTGCCCTTCTGGGTGACCACGTGGATCAGCACGGGCTCGTCCAGCTGCTTGGCCCGGGCGAAAAGCCGCTCCAGCCCTTGGATATCGCTGCCATCCACCGGTCCCAGATAATGGAAGCCCAGGGAATCGAACAGGCGATCCTGCACAAAGATATTGCGGATGGAATTTTTGAACCGGTGGAACACGCGATAAAGAGTGTCGCCGATCAAAGGGATGCGCTTCAAAGCGCCGCTGATGGCCCGTTTGGCGTCAAACCAGCCCTTGCCCGCGCGCATGCGGGTGAGATAACCGGATACCGCGCCCACGTTGCGGGAAATGCTCATGCCGTTGTCATTGAGCACCACGATGAGCCGCAGCTTGTTGCTGCCCGCGTCGTTGAGGGCCTCGTAGCACATGCCGCCGGTCAGCGCGCCGTCTCCCACCACGGCCACCACATGGTGATGCTGGCCCTGGGCGTCCCGGGCGCGGCACAGACCCACGGCGGCGGAGATGGCGGTGGAGGCATGGCCGGTATTGAAGGCGTCGTAAGGGCTTTCCTCCCGTTTGGGGAAGCCGGTCAGCCCGTTATATTGCCGCAGGGAATCAAACTGATCCCCGCGCCCGGTGAGCAGCTTGTGGGCATAGCATTGATGGCCCACGTCGAAGATCAGCTGATCCCGGGAAAAATCAAAGGAACGATGCAGGGCGATGGTCAATTCCACCACGCCCAGGTTGGAGGACAGATGGCCGCCGTTGCGGGAAACCGTCTGTAAGATACGCTGGCGCAATTCGGCGGCCAGCTCCTCCAGCTCCCTGGGATTCATGCCCTCCAGATCCTTTGGAGATCGGATCGCGTCTAAAAGCATAGCGTGCTCCTTCATAAGCATTGGCTTTATATTATATCACAACCGCAAAAGAATGTAAATCCCGCGGTACAGGCAGGAATTCGGCGCTGGGCGCAGAAGTATTTAAGGAAGGTCTTTTGGCCTTCGCGTCAATGCTGAATGCAAGGAGGCACACACGCATGAGATGTCCGCAGTGCGGACGCTGGAACCGCGCCACATTGCCCCGGTGCTTTTTCTGCGGCGCGGACCTGCCGGAAAATGACAATAACCTTTCTCCGGCAGATCAGCCCCAGCCCACCGCGACGGTCATATACGCCGTGTCCGAGGACGGCAGGGAAACCGATCCCCGGCCCGACGAAAAAGATACCCTGGCCAAGGAGATGCAAAGTTTCCATGTGCGCCGCAAACGCGGTGAAAAGGAGCAGCAGCGCATCCGGCAGGAAGGCCTGCAGGGCGGCTTTGCCAACACCACCACCCGCAGCGTGCGCATTGAAACCGAGCCCACCCGCCGGTATAACGCGCCCCGGGAAACGGAAGAAAACCCAGTCGAAACGGGCAGCAACGTCCGCCCGGACGCCATTCCCGCCCCGCATTTTTCCCGCACGGTCCCATCCTATGACGACGTGGAGGAACCGCCGGAATACCAGCCCCTGTGGAGCGACGACTATCGCCCCCGTCCCCGGGCCCGGGGCATGAGCAAGCGCACCATGAAGCATGTGAACGTCTTTGGCTTGCGGCGGTTTTTCCCCCAGCTGGCCCTGGTGCTGATCATCGGCGCGGTGCTCTATTGCGGCTATCGGTTCGTATTGACCCCCATTTTGAACCGGGAGCCGGAGGAGCCGGAAGAACAGGTGGAGATCATCTCCAGCATCCTGGGCGACATGGCCGCCCACACGGTGCGCATCCCCGCGGAAGAAGGAGCGCAGATCTACATCAAGGAGCTGCGCAAATCCTACATTGTCACCGGCGGCTACGCCGAATTGACCGTGGCGGACTATACCTGGTATGAACTGGAAAACGAAATCGAGGACGAGACCATGGAGGTCACCCTGACCCCCTATATCAAAACCAGCGCCGGGGAGCAGAAACTGATGGACGTGATCACCTACACCATCGAAATCCCGCTGTCTCCCCTGATTCTGGTAAGCCCGGACACGGATTATCTGGAGGTATCCACCTCGCCCTACAACATCCAGTTCCAGGTGGCGCAGAACAGCACCGTCTTTATCAACGGGGAGGACTATTCCAGCTATGTCAACACCCGGGACGGCTACATCAGCTATAACGCCCTGGTCTCCCCCATCGGTGAAAACAAAATCGAAATCGTGGTCAACTGCCAATATTACCGGCAGAACAAAAAGACCATCACCCTCTATCGCGCGCCCCAGGATATCCCGCTGGAGCTGAGCCCCACCCTGGGCAATACCAGCGCCAACGAGCTGATGACCATCAGCGGCACCACCATGCCGGGGGCCAATCTGACCATCACCACACCCTACGAGGATCTGAACACCACAGACCTGACCAGCTACGGCAATTTCAGCTTCAAGGCCAGGTTCACCAAGATCGGCAACAACACCATCACCATCATCGCCGAAAAGGACGGCCTGAGCACCACCCTGAACAAGACCGTGTACTATGTGCCCTACGCCAGCACCTACACCCCTAAAGCCTGGCCCATGGACGCCACCAACTACATTGAATTTCTGAACAACGCCAACGTGCGCGTGGCCCGCACGCAGATCTACGTCTGCAAGGGCGTGATCACGGAGATCCTGTCCTCCAAGCCCCAATTGGCCCTGATGGATACCGGCCCCGAGGGCAACGAACGCCTGGTGCTGCTGGAGAATATGAGCGGCGAGACCTGGGTGGTGGGCGAGCGCTACCGCGTGTATGCCGACGCCTACGGCATCTACGACGGCAAGCCGCGCCTGGTGGCCCGCTACACTTACGATCCGTAACAAAGAAAAGCGCTGATTCGCACAGGATCAGCGCGTTTTTGAACGGTTTTATATCATTCTTTTGTGAAAAGCAGCACGTTTTCTACCCCTGCCGTTTGGCAGAACATGTCCACCGGCTGGCAGCGGATAGGCTGATAGCCGCCCGCGCAGAGGAGCTTGGCATCCCGGGCCTGGGTGGCGGGATTGCAGCTGACATAGACCACTCGACGGGGCGCGCAGGTGATAATGGCCTCCAGCACGGCAGGCTCCGCGCCCTTGCGGGGAGGGTCCAGCACGACCACGTCCGGGCGCATGCCCTTCTCCACCAGCCGGGGCAAAAGATCCTCCGCGGGGCCGCACAGGAAATCCGCGTTGTCCACGCCGTTGCGCCGGGCGTTTTCTTTGGCGTCTCGGATGGCGTCGGGCACGATCTCGATACCCGTCACATGGGCGGCCCTTCGCGCCAACAGCAGGGAAATGGTGCCCGCGCCGCAATAGAGATCGGCCACCGTTTCTCCGCCGGTGAGGCCCGCAAAGTCCAGGGCAGTTTGGTAGAGCTTTTCGGTTTGCTGAGGATTGACCTGGAAAAAGGACAGGGGCGACAGCAGGAAGCGATTGCCGCACAGGGTATCCTCCAGCCGTTCCTGGCCCCAAAGCACCTGATAGCTGTCCCCCAGGATCACATTTCCGCGCTTCTCATTGGGCGAAACGCACAGGGAGACCAGCTCCGGCACATCCGCCCGCAACCGCTCCAGCAATTCCTTTTGCTTTTTCAGCTGCTTTCCGTTAATCACCAGCACCAGCATCAATTGTCCCAGGCGGTTCACCCGGGTCATGATGTGCCGCACCAGGCCGGTGTGGCTTTCTTCATTGTAAGGCGGAATGCGCTGCTCCACCATCCATTGCCGCACGGCGGCGCAGGCGCGGTCCGCGGCGTCACAGGACAGCATGCAGCCCTGCACATCCACCACGCGATGACTGCGCTGGGCGTAATAGCCGATGGCGGGCACCCCCGCCTCACCGGCTACGGGCATGGAGATCTTGTTGCGGTAATGCCAGGGCTCGTCCATGCCGAGAACGGGCAGGACCTCCACGTCGATCCCCCCGATATGCCGCAGGCACCCTGCCACCTGATTCCGCTTGAAATCCAGCTGGGCCGCATAGGACATGTGCTGGCACACGCAGCCGCCGCATTGGACGTAATAGGGACAGGGAGGCTCACGCCGATCAGGCGACGCCTCCAATATATCCATCGCGCGGCCAAAGGCGAAGCGCTTGTCCACCTTGACGATCTGCACCCGGACGCGCTCCCCCGGCAAAGCCCGAGGAATAAAAACGGGCATGCCGTCCAACCGGGCGATGCCCTCTCCCTGCGCGCCGAAGGAGTCGATGGTCATATCGATTTGCTGATTTTTGTGAAGCTGCATGGGTTACTCCTGCTGCTGGGATGATTTGATGCTGTCCACAGGCAGATCGGACTCGGCAAAGGGATCGCCCTTTTCCAGCGCCCGCAGGGCCCGCTGCACCATGTCCTCATCCTCCGTGCTGCGCTGACGGCGGCGGAGCATGTCCTCCTGCTCTGCGCTGAGATACACGTGGATATTGATGCTGTTTTTGTCAAAGGTGATCACGGCCCGCTCCCGACAGGTGGTAAGGGCCAGGCCTTCGGTGTACTTGGTGCGGCAGCGGCGGGCGAAATCGCTGGCGATCTCCGGACGGCCCTGCCAATGCATGGGGATGAACACGTGGGGCTTGCAGGTCATGATGAAGTGGTTGGCCCCGGCCTCATACATGCCGCCCATGCGGGGATCCACCGGGAACATGCAGATATCGATGGGCTTGCCGATCAGGGGCTTCACCGCGGCATAGAACAGGTTTTCCGCCTGGGTGATCTGGCGCAGGGTGCTCTCCTCCCGCCAGTGCCACAGGTTCAGATCCCCCGCGTGGAAGATATGCAGGCCGTCGATCTCCACATAGAAGGAAACGCCCAGATCAGTGGAGGCATAGGCGGTGACGGTCACGTCGCCATAGGTGCGGCGATCCCCCACATCCATGCGGTCCCCCTGGGCCTCGGCGGGCATATCCCCCGCGATGATGTAATGAACGAAATTCAAATGCTGAAAATCGTAAATGACCCGATCATAATGATCGGGATGCTCATGGGACACAAAAAAGAGAACCTGGCCGTAGCCCTTGAAATCGGCTTCGCTCAGCGCCAGGCCGCCGCTCACCTCGTTTCTTTCTCCGCGCCAGTAGTCAAAGACCAGCAGCGTGCCGCCGCAGCCCACGGTAAAGCCGGAATGATGAAAATAGGTGATGGTTGCCTGACGCTCGGCCATGGTTCTCTCCTTTATGTACCCTTGTATACAGTATGTGCCCTTCTCAGCGGCGGCGGGGACCGCGGGTAAACTTCATGGCCTCCCGGGCCGCCATGCCCGCCGTGCCCCAGCCCAGGATGCCCAGGCCGTTTTTGCCCTGACGGCGGCGGCTGCGCATGATGATGAACAGCACCGCCAGCACCAGGATCAGCCGGGTGACGCTGAATCCGCTGCCGTTGTCGTATTCATAATCCTGGCTGTAATTATGGCCGGACAGGTCGTTGAGCTCGTCGTCGGAAAAGAAGCTGTTCCACAGATCGCCCGTCCAGGAGGTGAAGCTGCTCCAGCCACCGGAGGCGCTGCCCGTGGAGGAGGCGTTCTGAGCGGTGCCGAAAAGGCCGGAGGCGTTGAAGGTCTTGCCTGCCGAGCGGGCCGCCTGGGAAGCAGCTGCCAGCAGGAAAGCGCCCACTGCGCCGTCATAATCCCGCTCCTGGAGGAAGGGCTGGCGCAGCTTGGCGGAAAAGATGCTGTTGAGCTGCTCGTTGGAAATATACTTGGCCGCCGTTGAACCCAGGGTGACCGCGTAGCGCTCCTCGCCGATGACCAGCAGCAGCAGGGCGTTGTCGCTGCCCAAATTCCAGGCTTTAAACAGGCCGTCGCAGTATTCCTGGGCGTCCATGCCCCCCAGGAAATGCCGGGTGACCACGGTGAAGCGCACCTCGCTGCGGCTGTTGAGGGATTCGATATCCGAGGCCGTGGCGTCGCTGAGCACGGCGGCGTCGTCATTCACCGCGCCGCGCATCTCGGGATAGGTGACTGCCTGGGCGGAGGCCAGGCAGAAAACGAGCAGCAGCGCCAACAATAAGGCTGAAACGCGTTTGATCATCTGTCCGCCTCCTTTACTCCGCCGCGCCGACGGTCAGCGTGGGCGCGTAGTCGATGCCGGTCAGCCGGGCCAGCAGGCCGCTGAAGCTGCGCAGGCCGTCGTTATAGCTCTGGGCCGCGGCGTTATAGGCGGTCATGGCCGCGTTATTGCTGCATTGCTCCACCGCCTGAGGCAGCATGAGGGTGACGTACATGGTATCCCGGCTGTCGCTCTGTACGGCCTGATTGGCGGCAAGGGAGGCCAGCAGGCTCTGGGCGTCCGTCAGGAAGGTTTCCCCGGCGCTGACCCGGTCCGCCGTATCGGCGCTCTCCATGGTTTTCAGGTCATTGCGCACGGAGGCCACCTGAGCATCGGTGGCAGGCAGATAACGCCCGGCCACGGTGAGCAGGTTATAGGCCGTCTCCACCCGCTGCTGGATGTTGTCCTCCCAGGCGATATAGGCGGCGTCCACGCTGACGCGGTTCTTTTTCCAGGCCTTGTTGGCCCCGATGCACAGGGCGCAGCAGATCATGACGATCATGATCGCCAGGGCGATGCGCGGGTCCAGGGACTTTTTTTCTTTTACGAAGGTTTTTTCTTCGTTTGCGGCGTTATTTTCAGACATTTACCCCGCTCCTTCGTCAGCTTTCGAGCATCTTCCTTTTCAGCTCGCTCTCCATGGCGGCCAGCCGCTTTTCGGCTTCCTGGCGCTTGGCGCGGCCCTCGGCCTGGATGCGCTGCACCTCGGTGATGGTGTCGATCAGATCCTGGTTGGTCTTGGTGAGGGTCTCCATATCGATGATGCCGCGCTCGGCTTCCCGGGCGGTGGCCAGGGTGCCCTGCTTGAGGGTCTCGGCGTTCTTGCGCAGCAGCTCGTTGGTGGCGTCGGTGACGGCTTTCTGTGCTTTCATGGCTTGCTGGGAATGCTGCAGGCCGATGGCCAGCACCATTTGGTTCTTCCACAGGGGCAGGGTATTGACCAGGGTGGACTGGATGCGCTCCACCAGCAGGGCGTTGTTGTTTTGCAGCATGCGGATCTGAGGGGCCATCTGCAGGGCCACCTGACGGGTGAGTTTGAGGTCGTGCAGCTTCTTTTCAAAGCGGTCGCACTGATCGGCCAGATCCTTGGCGTTCTGGGCGTCCATGGTGTCGCCGGTGGCCTCGGCCTTCTTGCGCAGCTCGGCCAGATCGGTGTTGCGGACCTCCTCCAGGCGCATTTCGCCCGCGGCGATATACATGGTCAGCTCCCGGAAATACTCCAGGTTCTTATCGTAGAGCTGGTTGAACATGGCCACGTCCTTGAGCAGCTGCACCTGGTGCTGCTCCAGATTGCCCGCGATGGTCTCCACGTTGGCGGACACCACGTCATAGCGGGCCTGCACGGCGGCCAACTGCTTTTTGGCGCTGAAGAACAGCTTGGCCAGGCCTTTGGGCTGCTCGGTGACGCCCTCAAAGCCCTTGAGCTCGGTGATCAGCTTGGTGAGGATATCCCCCACCTCGCCGGAATCGGTGTTCTTGACGGTGGCCAGGATGGTGTCGGAGAACTCGGACACCTTTTTCTGGGCGTCCGCGCCGTAGAGCATCACGTGATCGGGATTGGTCACGTCGATGGTGCCCGCGAAGCGCTCGATCTCCCGGCGCTCCTCCTCGGTGAAGGTGTCGTCCAGGGCGGCGGCCACCGCGGCGTCCGCCTCGGGCGCCTGGGGCGCTTCCAGCTGGGCCACGGCCTGCTCCAGGGCCACCTTGGCGTTGCTGTCGCTGTTCAGGGACAAAACCGGTACTTTGTTCTCACTCATCTTTCTTTTCCTCCCCCGTGGAAGTTCTTACCCGCAGGCCGCTGTCAATCAGGCCGTCCTGCTTGAGCATGGTTTCCATGACGTCGATATCCGTGGTTATATCCAAAGCGTCGTTCTCATAGAGCTTTGCCAGCTGCTTGGAAAACGCTTCGATGACCAGATTGAGGGAATCCCGGATGCGGGCCCGGGCGTTGTCCGCGGCCTCGCCCCGCACGTTGCCCTCCTCCATGCGGCGGTAAGCCACCAGCATTTTGAGGGTGGTGGGCAGGTAATAATCCATGAACCGGCGGATCTGAACGGCCTTCTTGGGCTGCTCGATGACAGCCTTGAAGATCTGATTGGCAATGCTCTCGATGGTGTCGATCTGAGCGCTGATCTCGGGATCGGGCAGGCGGTCATTCTCCGCCCGCACCTGCTGGAGCATCTGCTGGCCCTTGAGGATCAGGCTGTCCACAGCGGCGTCGCCTGTGGTGGCCTTGGCGCGCTCCGCCTCCCGGCGGGCAGCCTCCTCCTTGGCCTTGCGCTCCCGTTCTTCCTTCTCCCGCTGGACGCGCTCGCGCTCCTCCTCCGCCTTTTCGTAGGCCTCGTCCTCTTTTTCGTGGGCCTTCTGGCTGGCGGCGCGCCAGGCCTTGCCCACGATGCCGATCACGGCGGCCAGCACAACATAATCAAACACCCGAAACAGCGGGAAGAAGCCGCTGTACAGCAGGCTGACGATGCCCATGGCGATAAACGCCCCGGACAGGCCCCTTTTGCGGCGGCGATAGGACTTTTTCTGCGGCATTGGCTTCTCCTCCAATTTACGTGATGCCACAATTTTAAAGATGCTTCGCCCTTTCTTCAAGGAAAAAGCGTCCAAACATACATACAGGCGTCCGAAACAATCATTTTGACGTTCGACAGTTGGAATTATATCACAGCTGCCCATGCATATCAAATGAATTTTGTATTAGAAATCAGCCCTTGCGCCAGATGGCCGGATGGAAGAGCACCAGGATGGGGAACATTTCCAGGCGGCCCGCCAGCATGAGGAGGGAGAGCACGATCTTGGCGAAGGAGCCGTAGCCCGCAAAGTCGCTGGCAATGGCCCCGAAGCCCGGGCCCACGTTGCTGACGCAGGTGAGGGCCGCGGAGAAATTGGCCTGCATGTCGAAGCGGTTCTCCAGGGAGATCAGCAGCATGCCCAGCAGGATCAGGGCCAGATAGACGAAGAAAAACACGGCGATCTGGGAAAGCTGGGCTTCCTCCACGCCCTTGCCCTCAAAGCGGATCACCTGCACCTTGCGGGGCTGGAAGGTGCGGCGCACCTCGCGCACGCCGATCTTGCACAGCAGCGCCACGCGGATGGTCTTCATGCCGCCCGCGGTGGAGCCCGCGCAGGAGCCCAGGAACATGAGGATCAGCACCAGGGCCTTGGCGGCCTGGGGCCAGGTATTGAAATCCACCAGACCGAAGCCCGTGGTGGACACCAGGCTGGCCACCTCGAAGGTGGAATAACGCAGGCCCTTGGCCACCGAGCCGTACATGGGGGAAATAAAGATGGTGATAAAGACGACGGAGAACAGATAGATGCCCAGATACCAGCGCAGCTCCTCGCTCTTGGTGATGGCCTTCCAGTCGCCGATCAGGGCGTGATAATACAGGGCGAAATTGACGCCGTAGAGCACCATGAACACGGTGATGATGATCTCGATGGCCAGGCTGTTGAAGGCCCCGATGCTGGCCCCGTACGTGCTGAAACCGCCGGTGCCCGCGGTGCTGAGGGCGTGAATGGCGGCGTCGTATACGCTCATGCCCGCGATGATCAGGGCAATGAACTCGATGACCGTCAATACCGCGTAGATCAGATAGAGGATCTTGGCGGAATCGCCCATCTTGGGCACAATCTTGCTCATGCTGGGACCGGGGCTTTCCGCCCGCACCAGGTGGGACGTGCGGCCCGTCATTTGGGGCAGCAGGGCCAGCGTCAGCACCAGCACGCCCATGCCGCCGATCCAGTGGGTGAAGGCGCGCCAGAACATGACGCCGTGGGGGCGGTTGACAAAGTCCGTCACCACGGTAGCGCCGGTGGTGGTGAAGCCGGACACCGCCTCAAAGAGGGCGTCGATGTAATTGGGGATCATCCCGCTGAACACAAAGGGCAGCGCGCCGAACAGGCTGAGCTGCAGCCAGGCCAGGGCCACGATGACGAAGCCTTCCTTGGCCCGCATGTTGTTTTCGCTGGGCTTGGCCAGCAGCCACATGGGCAGGCCCGCCGCGATCAAAGGCAGCATGCTGTACAGCATGGCTTTCGCGTCCCTCGGGTCCTTGTGGATCAGGCCGATCCCCAGGGAGGGCAGCATGGCCAGGGCCTCAATGAGCATAAGGACGCCCAGGACCTTGATCACCAATCGTTTGTTCATTTGCGGATAACCTCGTTCAAATCGCTGATGCCGCTTTCGCAGGAAATAATGATCACGGTGTCCCCCGCCTCGATGTGATCGCCGCCGAAAGGCACGATCACCTGGCGCTGGCGCACGATGACGGCCACCAGGGTATTCTTGCGGCGGTTAAGGTCCTTGAGCGGGATGCCGATATAGGGATCACCCGCCTTGGCGGTGAACTCCAGGGCCTCGGCCTTGCCGCCCACCAGGCGGTGCAGCTTTTCCACCATGGTGCCCTCGCCGCTGTTGGCGCGGGCGCGGACATAGCGCAGGATGTTGGCGCAGGTGACGGAGCGCGGGCTGACCACGCTGTCCAGGCCCAGGGAGCCGATAAGATCGGCATAGGCCACGCGGTTGTTTTTGACGATGACCTTGGGCACGCCCTGCTTGACGGCGAACAGGCCCGTCATCAGGTTCTCCTCGTCCCGGTTGCTTAATGTGACGAAGGCGTCCATCTGCCGCAGGCCTTCCTGCTCAAGCAGCTCCTGATCGGTGCCGTCGCCGTAGATCACATTGACCTCGGGCAGGGCTTCGCTGAGCTGCTCGGCCTTCTTTTGATCGATCTCGATCATGGATACCCGGGTGCCGGTGGGCACCAGGATGCGGGCCAGATAATAGCTGATGCGCCCGCCGCCCAGCAGCATCACGTCCTTGATCTTCACGGACGATTTGCCCAGATAGCGGAAATAATTGGTGATGGTGATGGAATCCCCCGCCACGTGCACCAGATCGCCGGGGCGGATGCTGAAATCGCCCACGGGGATCATGACCTGGCCCTCGCGCTCCACCAGGGCGTACAGCACCTGCGGGATGCCCTTGAGCTCCCGGGAAATATCCTTCATGGGCAGGCCGATGAAGGGATCGCCCTCCTGGGCGCGGAAGCCGACCATTTCCACCCGGCCTCGGGCGAAGGATTCCACGTTGGCCGCAAAGGGGAAGCGCAGCAGGTGGCCGATCTCCACCGCCGTGGCCCGCTCGGGATTGATGGCCATATCGATATCCAGCTCGTGGCGCAGCATGCTCAGGCTCTCGTTATATTCCGGGTCGCGGATGCGGGCGATGGAATACTTGGCCCCCATGCGCTTGCCGATGAGGCAGCACAGCATGTTGGTCTCGTCGCTGGCGGTGGCGGCAATGATGATATCGGCCTTCTTGGCGCCCGCGTCCATCAGCGTCTGGGCATTGGCCCCGTTGCCGCGGATGCACATGACGTCCAGGGTATCCTGGGTGCGCTCCAGCACTTCGTCGTTGCTGTCGATGATCACCACGTCGTGCCCTTCCTGGGCCAGATGCTCCACCAGGGTGTGGCCGACCTTGCCGTCGCCGATCACAAGAATTCTCATAGCTTAAGCGCGCCTTTCGGCGCATCCTCCACAAAGAATCGCATACAGATACAAAATATATTATAACACAATATGGCCCCTTGGCAAATGCTTATTTTCAGGTTTTTTCCACCGGATGATACGTTTTTATGGAAACTTGCTTCTTTTTTTGCGCCGTGTTACAATAAACGCAAAGGAGGAATGCCTTTTGCTGACGATCCATGGGGGCAGAGTGCGCAGGCTGTGGCCGGAACTGCTGAAAGCCGTCGCGGCGGCCAGACAGCAGGATATCCGGTGTCTCTTGCTGGTGCCCGAGCAATATACATTGCAGGCGGAGCGGGACCTGATTTCCGGTCTTCATCTGCCCGGCTTTTTTGACATTGAAGTGCTGTCCCTTTCCCGGTTCGTGCAGCGGCAGTTTCAGCAATACAGCGGAGGCCGGGCGCGCATCGATGCCAACGGCAAAAACATCGCCATGGCCCGGGCCCTGCTGGACACGGGCAAAAAGCTGAAATACTATGCCCGGGCCGCCCAGCGCCGGGGCTTCGTGGGCCAGAGCGGCGAATGGATCGCTGACATGAAGCGGGCGGAGATCAGCCCCGATCAATTGACGGAATACGCCGCCGGGCTGCCGGAAGGAGCGTATCAGGACAAAGTCAGCGACCTGGCCGCGCTGTATACCGCCTACGACGCCATTCTGGCGGGAAAATATGTGGACGGCGAGGACGTGCTGGCGCGGGCCATGGAGGCCATCCCCCAGTCCGGCGCGGTGAAGGACAGCGACGTGTTCGTCTATGGCTTCGACATGATCACGGACGATTTTTCACGCCTGCTGTGCACCGTCACCCGCTGCTGCCGGGAATGTCACGTATATCTGGTGATGGACCGGGAGGAAGCGCCCGACGGCGACTGCTTCAAGCCCGTGCGGGACAGCGCCGAGCGGCTCCGCGCCCATCTGCGCCAGGCCGGGCTGCGCCGGGAATGGCTGTGGAGCGCTCCGACGCCCCTGAACGCGCCGGAGGAGATCCGGTATCTGGAAGAAAAGCTGCTGGTGCCCGGGCCCGCGCCCTATGACAAAAGCCCCGCCGCCATCACGCTCTATGAGGCGGCGTCCCCCTACGCGGAGGCCCAGGAGATCGCCCAGCAGATCACTTTGCTGCTGCGCCGGGGCGTGGGGGCCGGGGATATCTTTGTGCTCTGCGGCAGCCTGGACGCCTACGGCGCGGTGCTGGAGGCCGTGCTGGGCAGTTATGGCATCCCCTTCTATCTGGCCCTCAAGGAGCCGCTGCAATACCATGGGCTGTCCCAGCTGCTATTGACGGCCTTGCGCTGCGTGTCCGGCGGATACCGGCGGGAGGATGTGCTTGCCCTGCTCAAATCGGGCTACGCTCCCCTGAGCGAAGAGGAATGCTGGCTGCTGGAAAACTACGCGGCCCGCTACGGCATCAACGGCGCCCGGTGGCACGCGCCCTTTACCCGGGGCGAAGAAGAGGAGCGCCGCGTGCCGGAGAAGGCCCGGGTGAAGCTGATCCCGCTGCTGAAAAAACTGCAGGACGATCTGCGGGAAGCACATACCGGGGCCGAATCCCTGCAGGCGCCCATGGATTTCCTGATATCCTGCGGGGCCTACGCCCGGCTGCTGGAGCAGGAAAACGGGCTGATGGAAGCCCGCATGGACGCCGCGGCCCTGCGGGCGCGGCAGGTGTGGTCCCGGCTGCTGGCGCTGTTTGATCAGCTGCACGAGATCGCGGGCGCATCCCGCATTCCCGCCAAAGCCATGGTCAATCTGCTGGAAGCGGGTCTGTTGGAAAACGAAATCTCCGCCCTGCCGCCCACGGACGGCTGCGTCAGCGTGGGCCTGATCGGCAATCTGATCCCGGTGGAGCCCCGGGTGGTGTTCGTATGCGGGCTGGACAGCAGCATCAACGAGGGCCATGAAAACGGTCTGCTCTCCCCCGAGGAAAAGGACAGCATCTGCGCCGATCTGCACGCCTATCTGGGCATGGGGACGGACGAACGGGATCTGATGGCGGAATTGGACGTATGGAAGGCCCTGTGCTCTCCCACCGAAGAACTGCATCTGAGCTATGCCCAGGCCTCTCAGGGCGGCGCGGCCCAGCGGCCCGCGGCGGTGGTCAGCGCCATCCGGCGGCTGTTCCCCCAGATGATGGTCTACGGCAGCGTTACCGACGCGGAAGGCGGCCTCTATCCCCTGGCCCCCCTGCCCGCCCTGGATGAAATCGGCCTGCGCATCCGCGGCGGCAATCTGACCGGCGAATGGCTCAAGGCCTGGCGCTGGCTGATGCAAAGCCCGGCCTACCGGCCCATGGCGCTGGAATTGATCCGCAGCATGCAGGACACCGCCCCGGAGGAGCATTTGCCCGCGGCCCTGGCAAAGGAGCTGTTCACCGAGCGCATCGTCAGCGTCAGCCGCCTGGAGAGCTACGCCGCCTGCCCGTACAGCCATTTTGTGGAATACGGCCTCAGGCCCCAGGAGCAAAAGGAATGGGGCATCGACTCCCGGGATCGGGGCAATTTCTTCCATGCGGCCATGGAGGGCTTCACCCGGACGCTGCCCGAAAATCCCCAGTGGCCCCATATCACCCGCAAGGAGTGCGACAGCATGATGGAGGCGGCCCTGCGGCCCCTGACGGCGCTGTGGGACGACAGCGCCATGACGGATACCGCCCGGGCCCGGGCGGAGGCCCGGCGCTATACCAACATCTGCAAGCGGGTGGCCTGGACCTTCACCAAGGGAGCCACCCAAAGCCAGTTCCGACCCACGGAAATCGAGGTGGCCTTCGGCTATCCCGGCGGCCCGCCGCCATTGACCCTGCGCTTGCAGGACGGCAGCCGGGTGCTGGTGCGGGGGCGCATCGACCGCATTGATCGCTTCGACAGCGGCGAAAGCGTGTACCTGCGGGTGGTGGACTACAAATCCGGCGAACAAAAGCTGGACCCTGCCAAGATCTATGTGGGCATGCAGCTGCAATTGCTGCTCTACCTGGAAGCCGCCCTGCAAAGCGACAAAGGGGCGCTGCCCGCGGGGGCCTTTTATCAATGGATGGGCGATCCCCTGGTGGATCAAAGCAAAAAGGCCGCCATTGAAACCGAATTGGCCCGGCGGCTGTGTCTGAAGGGCGTGATGCTCAGCGACGTGCAGGTGGTGGAATGGATGGACAGCGCCAAGCCCCCCGTCAGCATCGAGGACGTATTCAAAAAGGACGGCACGCCCCGGGCAGGCAAGCTGGCCTGCACGCTGGAGGAGCTGGACGCCCTGATCCGCCGGGCCCATCAGACGGCGGTGAAGCTGACGGAGGAGATCCGCCGGGGCGGCATTCAGCCCTCCCCCGTGGTGGACAAAAGCAATGTCGTCCGCTGTCAATACTGCGCCTTCGCGGGGGTCTGCCGACGGGATTCCCATCAGCGCACGCTGGACCGTCCCCTGCCGGACGTGAAGCTGCACGACTTGACAGAGGAAATCACGCCTTCTCCCTAAATTTGCAAAATAATCTTTGCATTTCGTTCGATTATCGTATATAATAGAGGCAGGAGAGGCCGCCGGTGGCGGCGGACAAAAATTTTTAAAGGGGGGACAACACCCATGATACAGGTAATATACGGCAAAAAAGGCAGCGGCAAGACCAAGCGTCTCCTGGACATGTGCAACCGCATGGTGGACGAGCAGCACGGCGACGTGGTGTTTGTGGACGATGACAACCGGTATATGTTCGATCTCCGTCACGAAGTGCGCTTTGTGAACGCGGGCGAATACGGCATGCGCTCCGCGGATATGTTCTATGGCTTCCTGTGCGGCATGGCCGCGCAGAATTTCGACATGCGCGTGGTGTTCATCGACGCTTTCCTCAAGCTCATCAAGACCGATATCAACGAGATGGGCTGGTTCTTCGAGCGCCTGGAGGCGTACAGCAACGCCCACGGCGTGGACTTTGTGCTTTGCATCAGCGAAGACGCTGAAAATCTGCCCGAATTCGTTCGCCCGTATTTTATCTGATCCCGGCTCCCTTTGATCCTGCGCAGGCGATAGACCTGCTATAATTTGATGGAGGTACGATACTATGAAATGGGTATGCAGTGTGTGCGGTTATGTGTTTGAAGGTGAACAGCCCCCGGAGAAGTGCCCTCAGTGCAAGGCTCCCGCGTCCAAGTTCATCGCGCAGGCCGGTGAAATGACCTGGGCCGCCGAGCATGTGGTCGGCGTGGCGCAGGGCGCTCCCGAGGACATCATCAATGATCTGCGCTCCAACTTCAACGGCGAGTGCTCCGAAGTGGGCATGTATCTGGCCATGAGCCGTGTGGCCGCTCGTGAAGGCTATCCCGAGATCGCCGAATACTGGAAGACCGCCGCTTTTGAAGAAGCCGAGCATGCCGCCAAGTTTGCCGAGCTGCTGGGCGAAGTGCTGACCGACAGCACCGAAAAGAACCTGCGCATGCGCGTGGAAGCCGAAAACGGCGCCACCGCCGGCAAGACCGACCTGGCCAAGCGCGCCAAGGCCCTGAACCTGGACGCCATCCACGACACCGTGCATGAGATGGCCAGGGACGAAGCCCGTCACGGCAAGGCCTTTGCCGGTCTGCTGAAGCGGTATTTCGGGAAGTGAAATCCCCGTTGCGCGGGGCTTTCTGGGGAGTGACCTATGAGGGGTCGCTCCTTTTTTCTGCAAATTGGTTATGTCACGGCTTATGTCATCTCTTCATCTTCACCTAAATCATCAGAAAAACTACGTCACCACCTTTATGTCACGAACATTGTAGGTGTAGCGAAAATCTTTGTCAATTACCTTTCATTTACAAAAACCTGCGGTTCAATGCCGCAGGCTTTTATGTTCGCATGGCTGAAAGAAAAGCTGGCGCGCCGCGCTGAACGCAAGAAAAAAGCAAATCAGCGCACTGCCGCCGATCCGGGCGAGGCGCTCCGTCAAGCAAAGGACAACACCTGGACGGGGATGGCCACAGACGCCAGGCGCAATCATCCCGGCATGGGGAGCGCGCCCACCGGGGCAGGCCGCCGCTGAGGTTATACGGTTCTGCCGTTACGGGGCTTCGGAAGGTGAAATAAATAGAGTAGAGGGAGGGCAATAGCCCTCGCCCCTCTCATTGCACCGTACGTACCGGTCAGGTATACGGCGCTACATCGCAACAAGAATTCAAGTAT
>CACZLE010000016.1 GCA_902781945.1 uncultured Eubacteriales bacterium
CAGTTTTATTTGAGTACCCCTAAAAACAGATATCTTCTTATTTTTGAGGGCGCCTTGTCGCTTGTCTGCCAATAAAAAAGAGGCTGCTGCACTTTTTTTGGTGCAACAGCCCCATTTTTATGTTATAATGGCGTTGCAACTTGCTGGTGACGGTTTTTATGGTTGCTTTCCTCGTTGGTATTCCCATCGGGACGCTCTCCTTTTACTTGACTCTTACAGGTGTCTTCACGCAAATCCTGGGTTTTGTTGATATTAAGGAGGGAACTATTATGGCAAACAGTCTATGGTTGGTAAGCGGTGCGATAGGGGCGTCCAAACGATTGTCTTTCCATAAAGCCGTTGCAAGTACCGCGAACAGGTTCGAATCCTGACCGCCCCGCCATTGAGCCCTTCGCGGGCTCTTTTATATAGCAAAGGCTCGCCCGGTACTTGACCTTGAATTATTCATCGGTTATGCTTCATTTGGAGGTGAAGCCGATGAAGACAAAATCTTCAAAGGAAGTAATCTCTATGCTGAAAAAGTAGTAGTGGGTAACTCTACGAAAACGTGGCAAAGGCAGCCACACGGTTATGCGATCCCCAGACGGGAAAACCGTTACGATCCCTTGCTCGAAAGAGCTGCCGGTAGGGACGTAGAAAAGCATAGAGAAGCAAACTGGCGTAGAACTCGCATAACGTCAGCCGAACTTCCGGGCGGGCCTTGTGCCCGCTTTTATAGTGCTGCGATCCTAATAATAGCGAGGATAACCCAGCATATCGTGAGACATCCCCAAAGAACAGACTGCTTCTTGTAGTGAGAATCTCCAAATTCTTTAAATAGCTTATACTGTAAGAACGAGACCATACCATAAATTACTAAACACATCAGATTAAGTATGAGTGATAATACGTTCAAGGTCAAGTTATGAATTTTCCTTTCTTGAGTTTTTAGAACGCAATACAGCTTCTTCTGGGGATAGGCCCCGCTGCATGCGGGAGAGGATCGTGCTTCTGCTCAGGCCGGTTTCATCTGCCCAGCCTTGGATGGTTCGGGTTTCATTCCCGATGGTGATGGTATGGCTGCGAGTAGTATTCCATTGCTGTTCTCGCAGGGTGATCCATCTGCAGTTATCTGGAGAATAATTACCAAAGACATTGATTCGATCAATTGTCAGGCTGTCGTTGTATCCGCTTTCTTCCGCCCAGGATTGAAAGGCTTCAAGGGTATTCCACGCTGCGTCGATGCGAATACCTCGGCCACCGTAATAGGGGTAACTGGCAGAGTTGGGATTATAACAACGGTCACGCATGTGATAGTAGATACGATACAGCCTGGTTCCCCACATTCCATGCTTACGGTTTCTTTCACTTGCAATAGCCGGATCAATACAGTAGCCGCACGATTGAGTATTACCGCTGCGAAGATGACTACCGCGGACAGTGACAATCCTTCCGCAATCGCACTTGCACAGCCAGCATGCATTGCCGTAAGAATCATTCTCAGATCTGGATAAGACAGAGAGCTTCCCGAACTGGGAGCCGGATAAATCAATACACGCAGAAATTGGAATTCTCCTTCATTTTGCAGATAACAAACAGTCAGCCGCGATGAGAAGCCAACAGATGGTAAACACGATATAGATCCGGCGCTGAGTCAAATACTCTTGATCCGTTTCTTCCTGGTACGCCTTGTGGAAATAAAAGGAGAAGCCGCCGTTTAGAAGGAACACCAGGAAGCAGATGACTGCCGGCCAATAGTTAGGATACACGATCCATATCCTCCATTTCTGTAACGGCATCCACATACACAAGGTCAAGAAAGGGAAGAAGCCTTTCGAGCGCGACATGATGGGCGAGGTAGTCAAAACAAAGGTCAATAAAGCGTTTGGTCTGCGGGTGCATGACGACGGTTTTGCGCTTGCGCTCCCACCAGGCGACCTCTTTTTGAACATCAAAGTTTTTGCCCATGTACGCCCGGCCTGCGCCCAGATAATCACAGAACATTTCCGCGGCATATTTGTAGGGCATCTGTACGGGCGTCATGCCGTCCTGAAAATTATCCACCCAGTATTCCCAGTGATGGCGGTTACGGCCACGATGGTGGAACCAGGCCATGGAGTAGCCTTTGGCTTCTTTGCAGGCGTCGATGGGGGAACGATTGCCTTGATAATAACGAGCGGACTCAAAGAACTCGGTGGGGGAATACTTGGAGAGATCGTGGGTCAAACCTTGCCAGTAGAGGCCGGCCATGAAGCAGTAATGGCGAACCCAGAAACGGTGCCTGGCGACAGTGCGGAGGTGGGAAATGAATTTCGTCATTGAGATCATCCTTGCATTATGGTGTTAAATTAGTTAATGGCAATCTTTTTCAGGCTGTTTTCTTGCTTCAGCTTCGCAGTTCCTACAAAATTCATGTTCGCCACATTCCATCCTACAACACCAAGAATGCGGGGCATCTTTCATACATTCATCACATGTATTATTCATGAGTTTCCTACACCTTTCTGCTTGTGTTATTTAAGTCCCTTTGTCTGGCGATTTATACTCAACCTCGATGCTGCTTATTTTCTGCTTGTCATTTACTGCGAAGTGCGATACTCCACCACATTGCTTGCAAAAATACGTCACACAGTTGAGTGTACCAGATACAACCGTCCCTCTATCCATTTGTCCGTTACACCAGAAGCATTGAATGTCTAACGGTATAAATGTGTTTCTGCGTGTCATGTTCAAAACTCCTATTTAAGTTAGAACCCATCATCGTCAAGTATAAAACCAAACTTATTGAGTTGTTCCACTAAACAACGGTTCCTGTCTTCACATCGGCAAGTCATAGACATTCCTGATTGCTCACAATCGCAACACGGATTTTCTGTGACTTGCCGTTCTTGCGTTAACGGAGCCACACCTTCTCCAAACATATTAACATCACCTCCTCCACAAGTGTTATATGAATAAGCCGCCGGCGGTTTGTTATCCGTTTAAAAGTTTGATCGCTTTCTTCACATGCCGTTCAAGAAGGCCGCCCTTGTAGAAGTTGGTACGGACAAGGTGCGGGATGATGCCGTTGGCTTTGAAGTCGGGGAACATGTCATCGTCGATTGCAATCCAGTCCTTCACGTCTGGATGTTCCAACAGCCAGGAGACGATGGCTTCTCCACGCTCCCAAAAGTAGGACACTTTATCATAAATATGAAGCCCGTAGGCGGACAACTTTTCAACCATGTAGCAACCTTCTGGATCATGCAAAGAATCATTCTTCGACCACCACATCCCCCAAGTGGAGGTCAATACGATCTCTGCTCCCGTTTGCTCTACAATATGAGCCAGGTTTTTGACCTTTTCATCGTCTATTACTCCGCACAATGCGGCTTCGATGTTAAGCTATATTGGAATTATGAAGCATTGCGACAGTTTTAACTTTAAAAAGAATCATTGGTATCCTTATGTAAATGTCAAGAAATGCAAAGGAGTTGTTAGAAATGAAATGCGTAGAATTCAGCAATGTGCCGCCTAAATTTGAGATTGCCAAGACGCAGGGTGGCTTCTGCATAGTGAGACTGTACTGCAACGTGGAGCATATTGAGCGCGAAGAGCAGGATGTCTATATTGCGGAATGCCATGAGATGAAAACCAGATATGCGAATAATCTGGAAAACAGAATTGACCGTAACGTGGATGCTTGGCTGGCAGAAGCTAAAAAGCAGGAAGCGAAAGAAGAGGACGCCCAGGCTAAGAACAATTATGGTGCCCGCCTGGATAATGTGGAAGGGCTGACAGACGATATTGTTTTGCTTATGGCTGAGATTATCGGAGGTGAAGAGTGATGAGCGCTGTTAAACTGAAGATTATGGTAAAAGCCTGCAAGCTGCGTATGGCTGCCGGCGAAGACTTGGAGGATATTCTCGCCTCCTATCCTGCTCTTACTGAAGAGGATAAGGATCAGATCCGCGCATAGATCAATGGTTAATGAATAGGGAATGGCTGCTTGGCTGAGGCTGAGCAGCCTTCCTTTTTGAGGTAGAGGTGATCGTATGACAAACCAAGAATTTTAGAACGGCGTGGAAAAGAACGTGGCGCGTATCCATGCCTATGAACTTGGGCACGACGGATCTGGCGGGACCTGTGACTGCATAGGGCTGATCATTGGTGCTGTTAGATAGAGCAGTGGAAAATGGACAGGAACGCACGGAAGCAATTATGCCGCCCGGAATATGGTGGACAATTTGAGAAAGGTTTCTTCAGAAAAACAACTAAATCTTGGAGATCTTGTCTTCAAAGGTCATGCACCCGGCGAAGCCAATTATTCCTTGCCTTCAAAATATAAGAGCAGCGGTGACTTGACGGACTATTACCACGTTGGCGTTGTCACTCGGCTTATTCCATTTGAGATCACCCATTGCACCGGTGTTGAGGGCGGAATAAAGCGCGACAGTAAGCTGGGTAAATGGGCATATGCAGGCAGTTAGAAATAGGTAGACGAAAATGAGAAAGGCGGGGGATATAATATGGGAGAATAGTATGTGGCAACGGTTTATGCCGCGAATGGCGGAGACGTAAACCTTCGTGAGGAGCCAAAGACCACCGGCAAGCTGATTAAGAAGGTCGCTGTCGGTACGGCGGCTGAAGTGCTGGAAGAGTGCGACGCAGAATGGGCGCAGGTGCGAATCGGAGCCAAAGAAGGATACATGATGCGGAAGTTCTTGAAGAAAGCGGCAATCGCAGGTAATGACGAAGCCTTCAACAAACTGATGCAGGCACAGCAATTGATCTCAGAGGTGGTCGGTATGCTGGGCGGCGCTGTGGGGTGATCTCACAATGGGAGAGATTGTTTCGTTTGTATAGGCACATTGGGCATTTATCGCTTTTGTTCTCGGTTGCTTTATCCAGTTCAATCCGGCAATCAAATTTAATCCACTGGAAGCGCTTGGAAATATAATTTTCAAAAAGCTATATGCTCGGATTGATAAAGTTGAAGAGAGAATCGACAAAGTGAATACACGCCAGATGCAGGACGAAAAAGACAGAATCCGCCAGAAAGTGCTTAGGTTTGCCAATAGCTTACGCAACGAAGGCCGTCATACTAAGGACGAGTTCCAGCATATTATTGATTAGAACGATAAGTATGAAGATTTGCTGAAAGAAACTAACGACAAGAATGGTGTGTTTACAGCGGAATTTGAGTACATAAAGGAGACGTACAGACAGCGCCAGGAGCAAAACGATTTTCTGGCGTAAGGTGGTGAGTTAATAGATGGAGACATCGAAGAGGATTGTAACTTTTATTCTAATCATCTTTGTAATTTCCATGATGGCTGCCTACACGCTTCCCGTTCTTTTTGAATACATGGGGGATACTGCATAGCGGATATTTCAGGCTACAGCCACTCTGACGGGATCGGTATAGATCGGCTACTTTGGAAAAGCAGGATTTGAAAACTATGACAAACATAAAAGGCTCCTGGGCTTTGAGGAAGACCAGGAGGAAGAAGGAGGTAACGGGTAATGGAACTGTATCAGATTTAGATTCTTGTGATCGGTGTGATTATCGCCGGGCTTTATATTTACAAACGCTTTACCGGCGTGGATATCCTGAAGAACATCGCGCTTTTGCGGCCAGTGATCGATGCTATGGCCGCTGCTGTTGCTGCGGTGTACAAGGTGCTTCCGCACAAGGAGTCCGAAGACATCGTAGAAAAAGTTGCGAAGGCAGCCGTTAAAGGCGCTGAGATGGCGGAGGCTGCATGGAAGGCTGGCAAGCTGCCAAAGGAAGAACGCAACGTATACGCCAAGAAATGGATCGCGGACACATTGTTCGAGGCGGGTATTGAGGTCACCGATCAGGTGCGTGCTATTATCGACGGAGCCATTGAGGCAACGTGTATGATCCTCCCGCACGATGAGCTGAAGAAGGAAGACGAAGAAGAGTAAAAAATAGGGGACAGGTTTTGATGCCTGTCCCCGTTTTTCTTTTGGGTTCTTATATAAGTTCCGCATCACGAAATTTATATAAAAATCCAAGAAATTTCACAGGAGTAAATGTTGCTTGTTGTTTTTTGTGAGCCGGGTTCATACCCGGAGTGTCATGTGTTCGAATCACATCGGAGCCACCAAATGAGTGTTTTGAGGAAAAAATCCTTGAAACACTTTTTTGTTGTGTTATAATAGACCCATCAGGATAATTGTACAGGAGGAACCCATGAAAACCTTTGATGGAGAAGCACTGGGCGCGCGGATTCGCCGCAAGCGTCAGGAATACGGCCTTTTGCAGAAGGAGATGGCCGACAGCATCGGGGTGTCTCTTTCCTTCTATGGTCATATCGAGCGTGGCGCCCGGCTGCCCAGCGTGCCCACCCTGGTGCTGATCGCCAATCGGCTGGGGATCGGCGTGGATGTCCTGCTGCGGGACAGCCTGGACAATCCTTGCCTGCCACAAAAGAAATGGTCAGACCGGCAGCTGGGCATTTTCCGGCAGTTCTTGGAAAACCAGGGCGAGGAGCCGGACGATTGGTTCAGCCGGGATGGCGAAGAATAATGATAGTGGGGCTGTGAAAGCAGGCGCATCTGTTTTCGCAGCCTTTTTCATGAGCAAAAGGAGAATACGATATGCAGGAGATCAGGTGTCCGCATTGCGGCGAGGTGTTCCAGGTGGACGAGGCGGGGTACGCCGCCATCGCACAGCAGGTGCGGGACGCGGAATTCAATAAGGAAGTGGCCCGGCGGGAACAGACGGCGGTGCAGCTGGCCCTGGCCCAGGCCGCACAGGAAAAAGAAAAGTTAAAGGCCCAGGCCGAGATGGAGAAGCTCCAGGCCCGGCAGCAGGCGGAAAGCTATCAGCGGGAGCTGGCCCTGGAAAAGGAGCGCGCCAAGGCCGCGCTGCAAAACGCCCTGGCGGAACATGAGCTGAAAATCCAAACCCTGAGCAGCGATCTAAGGCACGAAAAGGACGAATGGGTCAACCGCGAGCATATGCTGCGGGAGCAGCACAAGATCGAATTGGCCATGAAGGATGAGCAGATTGCCCAATATCGGGATTTCAAGGCCCGCCAGTCCACCAAAATGGTGGGAGAAAGCCTGGAGCAGCATTGCCTGAACGAATTCAACAAGCTGCGCATGACGGCCTTCCCCAACGCTTCCTTCGATAAGGACAACGACGCCCGCACCGGCAGCAAGGGGGATTTCATCTACCGGGAGAAAACGGAGGATGGGATCGAATTCCTGTCCATTATGTTTGAGATGAAAAACGAAATGGACACCACCGCCACCAAGCATCGCAACGAGGATTTCTTCCGGGAGCTGGATAAGGACAGGCGGGAGAAAAAGTGCGAGTACGCCGTGCTGGTCTCCTTGCTGGAGGCGGACAGCGAGCTTTATAACACCGGCATCGTGGATGTGTCCTATCGCTATGAAAAAATGTATGTAATCCGCCCGCAGTTCTTTATCCCCATGATCACCGTGCTGCGCAACGCCGCCCTGCATGCCGTGCAGGCCCGGCGGGAGTTGGCCATGATCCGGGAGCAGAACATCGATATCACCAATTTTGAGAATGAAGTAAACGAATTCAAGGAGAGGTTTTCCTATAATTATCAGCAGGCCAGCAAGCGCTTCCAGGAGGCCATCGACGAGATCGACAAATCCATCGATCATCTGGAAAAGATCAAAAAGGCCCTGCTGTCCTCGGATCGCCAGCTGCGCCTGGCCAACGACAAGGCGGAGGATCTCTCCATCAAAAAGCTGACACGGGGCAATCCCACCATGCAGCAAAGATTTGCCGAACTGAAACAGGAGGAATGAACGTGCGTGTATTGCTGACGGGCGCAAAGGGCTTCGTGGGGGCCAGGATTCGGGAAGCGCTGCCTGTGATGGAAGCCCCGTCCCTGCGGAACGCGGATCGCGCCGCCATCCGGCGGCTCCTGGCTGAAACCCGGCCTGACGTGATCGTCCATACGGCGGCCATTTCCGATATCGGGGCCTGCGATGCCCAGCCGGAGGCCTCCCAATATACCAACGTGGATATCCCCGTGATGCTGGCGGAGGAAGCGCCGGGGGCCAAGCTGATCTTTTTCAGCAGCGATCAGGTGTATGGAGAATGCGGAGAGATAGGCCCATATGCGGAGGATACCGTGGCTCCCGCCAACCTCTATGCCCGGGAAAAGCTGGAGATGGAGCGGCGGGTGATGGAGATCGCTCCGGACGCCGTGCTGCTGCGGGCCACCTGGATGTATGACGCGCCTTTGTATGATGTGCCGAACCGGCACAATCTGCTTTCCCTGCTGCTGCGCGCGGCCATTCGACGGGAGCCCATGACCTTTTCCAAATCGGAATACCGCGGTATCACGTATGTGCGAGAGGTGGCGGAGAATATCCCGAAACTTTGCGACCTGCCCGGCGGCGCGTACAATTACGGCAGCGAAAATACCCTGTCCATGTACGATACCATCTCTGAAATTGTGCGTCGCTGGGGCCTGCCGGTGGAACTCAGGGAAGATGATCGTTCTCATCATAATCTTTGGATGAATTGCGGGAAAATCAAGCGTCATGGCATTCATTTTTCGGATACGGTACAAGGTTTTGAACGTTGTTTGCGGGATTACGACCTGAACATCCTGACGAAATAAGGAGGAACCAAGATGCGGTACGGATACTTTGACAATGAGAAACGGGAGTATGTGATCACCGACCCTCGCACTCCCATGCCCTGGGCCAACTATCTGGGCTCGCCGGAATATGGCGCCATCGTGACCCAGAACGCCGGCGGATACAGCTTCGTCAAGTCCGGCGCGGCGGGCCGTATCCTGCGCTATACCTTCAATCAGTTCGATGAGCCGGGCCGCTATGTGTACCTGCGGGACCAGGCCACGGGCGATTTCTGGTCCGCCTCCTGGCGTCCGGTGGAAAAGCCCCTGAGCGACTATCATACCATCACCCGCCATGGCACCGCCTATACCCAGATCGAATCCGGCTATCAGGGTATCGAGAGCAAGGTGCTCTATTACGTGCCCCTGGATGCCACCCATGAGGTGTGGCGGGTGCAGGTGAAAAATACCGGCGACGTCCGGCGTGAAATCGGCGTGTTCGGCTACTGCGAGTTCACCACCGAGAGCTTCTACACCCAGGACCTGGTGAACATGCAGTACACCCAGTTCATCACCAAAACGGAATTCCATGACGATCATATTTTGCAGCGCATCAACCAGTTCTGCGGCGTGAACGCCGAGGGCGAAAACGGCAAGGAGCGCTTCTTCGGCATGGCGGGCGCGAAGGTATGCAGCTACACCGGCCGCCGCGAGCGCTTCCTGGGCGTCCACCGCTTCCACGAGCCCCAGGGCGTGCTGGATGGCAAGCTGGATGATTCCCTGAACTTCAATGGAAATCCCTGCGGTGCGCTGCACACGGTGCTGACACTGGAACCGGGCGAAACCAAAACCTTTGTTTTCCTATTGGGCCAGAAGGGCGAAAAGCAAGCCCGCGCGCTGCTGGAGCGTTATCAGGAACCCGCAAAAACCGTGGATTCCGAATGGAAACAGCTCGTCGCCCATTGGCACGGCAAGCTGAACGCCCTGCAGATCCATACCCCGGACGAGGACCTGAACACCATGGTGAACACCTGGAACGCCTTCCAGTGCTATATCACCTTTATCTGGAGCCGGGCTGCCAGCCTGGTATACGCGGGCGAGCGCAACGGCTACGGATACCGCGACACCGTGCAGGATATACAGGGCATTATTCATCTGGACCCGCAGATGGCCAAGGAGCGCATCCGCTTCATGTTCTCCGCCCAGGTGCATCATGGCGCGGGCCTGCCCCTGGTCAAGTTTGACCACAATCCCGGCCATGAGGATACGCCGGAGCAGGAAAGCTACGTCAAGACCACGGGCCATCCCCATTATCGGGCGGACGACGCCATGTGGCTTTTCCCCACGGTGTATAAGTACATCGCCGAGACAGGGGACAGGGATTTCCTGAACGAAGTGATCCCCTTTGCCGATTATGACGAGGGCACCGTTATCGAACACCTCAAGCGGGCCATCGATTTTACCCTGCATCATCTGGGGGCCCATGACATGCCTGCCGGTCTGCACGCCGACTGGAACGACTGTCTGCAACTGGGCGCGCAGGGGGAGAGCAGCTTTGTGGCTCTGCAATTCTACATGGCCATGAAGAAGCTCCATGAGCTGCTGCCCGATACGCCGGAGCATACTGAATACAAGAAATGGCTGGAGGAGCAGGCGGATGCGCAGCTCCAGCTCATCAACCGGCATTTCTGGGAGGACGACAGGTTCCGCCGGGGCTACACCCAGGATGGGGCGGTCATCGGCAGCAAGCACGATCCCGAGGCCGCCATGTGGCTCAATCCCCAGAGTTGGAGCGTCATCTCCGGCGCGGGCACCCGGGAGCAGATGGAAAAGAGCATGGAAACGGCCTACGAGCTGCTCAATACCCCCAACGGTCTGGAACTGATGACGCCCTGTTATAAGGAGCACTCCTTCCAGGGGGCGGCCATGCTGCTGTTCAACCCCACCACCAAGGAAAACGGCGGCATCTTCTGCCAGCCTCAGGGCTGGGCCATCCTGGCGGAAGCCCTGCTGGGCCATGGGGACCGGGCCTTCCAGTATTTCAAGGAATCCTGTCCCGCCGCCTATAACGACCGGGCGGAGATCCGCGAGGTGGAGCCCTATGTGCATTCCCAGTTTATCGAGGGGCATGAGTCTCCTCAGCCGGGACGCGCCCACGTGCATTGGCTGACGGGCACCGCCTCCACCGTCATGGTGGGCATGGTGGAGGGTATTTTGGGCCTGCGGCCCACGCCCGACGGCCTGCGGATCATTCCCGCCATTCCCGCCGAATGGGACGGCTTTGCCATGGACAAGACCTTCCGGGGCAAGCGGCTGCATATCACCGTGGACAACAGCGCCCACCATCAGGGAGGCGTACAGAAGACGCTGATCAACGGGGCGGAGATCAAACAGGACGTGCTGACGGACGAGCTGCTGCATGACGGCGATCAGATCACCGTGGTGATGTGAAATGAAAAGGCTTCTTTGCATCCTGCTGTGCGTCCTGACGGCGCTTGCCGTCCTGCCCGGTCTGGCGGAGAACCATAACTGGTATGAGGTCTTTGTACGATCCTATCAGGACAGCGACGGGGACGGAATCGGCGATCTGAACGGCCTGGCGGAACGATTGGATTATATCCAGGATATGGGGTATGACGGCCTGTGGCTCATGCCCATCATGCCCAGCCCTTCCTATCATAAGTACGATGTAACGGATTACTGCGCCATCGACCCGGAATACGGAACGCTGGAGGATATGCGGGCGCTGATTGAAAAGGCGCATGGCGCAGGGATCAAGCTGATCATCGATCTGCCCATCAACCATTCCTCCACCCGGCATCCCTGGTTCCTGGCGGCCTGCGAGGCGCTGCGCGCGGGAGAGGAAAGCCCCTATATTGCCTATTACAATTTCCAGCAGAAGGCTGAAACTGGTTTTGCGCCGCTGGAGGGGACGGATTGGTATTATGAGGAGCGCTTTGCCGGCGGCGGCATGCCCGATCTGAACCTGGACAATGAGCAGATATGGCAGGAGATCGAAGGTATCTTGCGTTTCTGGCTCGCGGATATGGAAGTGGACGGCTTCCGCCTGGATGCCGTCACCAGCTATTTCACCGGCGATCATGAGCGGAATATCAAGGCGCTCACCCGTTTCAAGGCCCTGTGCGAAGCCATCAGGCCGGATACCTACCTGGTGGGGGAATGCTGGACCGGGCTGACCACCATCGCGGATTATTACCGCAGCGGCTTGCGGTTCTTCCTGTTTCCGGCCTCTCAGGCGGAGGGCTTCGTCGCCGCCAGCCTGCGGGGAAGATCCGGCCATGCGGAGAAGTTTGCCAAGAACTATCAGGCGGTGCTGGAGGCCATTCCCGAGGGCGTGCTGGCGCCCTTCCTCAGCAATCATGACACGGGCCGCACCATCGGCAGCGTGCAGGGGCGCAGCAATCTGCCCATCGCCAAGTTTGCCGAAGGCGTGCTGAACATGATGCAGGGCGACATATACACCTATTACGGCGAGGAGATCGGCATGGTGGGCAGCGGGGACGATCCCAACAAGCGTCTGGCCATGTATTGGTCGGACGGGGATATGACTGCCCAGCCCCCCGGCGTCACCAGTTTGGAATACGCCTATCCTTCGGTGGAGATCCAGCAGGCCGATCCTGATTCCCTGCTGCATTATTGCCGCCGGGCCAATCAGCTGCGTCTCAAATATCCCATGATAGCCGAGGGAAAAAATGAATTCCTGCGGGCGGAAGGAGATCTGTGCGTGATGCGCAGGTTCTCAGACGAAGGCGAATGCGTGATCGTCCTCAATTTTTCCGCCAAGGACACCCTGCAATATACAATGGAACAGGGCATGCGTATCGGGGATTCGCTGGAGGTCGGCGCGGAAACGGCTGTCATAGCGGACGGCCAACTGATCCTTCCGCCGTACAGCATCGTAATTTTAATAAAAAACTGAGGAAAATTGTTTACATTCTTTGTGAATTGTGCTATTATTTTATTGATTCAGGGAAATTGAATAGTTCTTTACAGCGATACGCTGTTTAGAAAAATGGCGGTCTTTCCGCTAAAATGAAGGAGGAATATTCCATGAAAAAGGTATTGGCCCTGGTATTGGCGCTGGCCATGTTCCTGTCCCTCGCGTCCTTTGCTTCCGCTGAAGGCTTCAGCGGCGAAGTGAAGATCTGGGTCGCCGAAGCGACTGTGGACTTCACCAAAGAGCAGGTGGAGGCCTTCAAGGCTGCCCATCCTGAATATGCCAACATGACCGAGGTCGTCGAGCCCGTGGGCGAAGGCGACGCTGCCGGCAAGATGATCACCGACGTGGAAGCCGGCGCCGACATCTTCGGCTTTGCTCAGGATCAGCTGGCCCGTCTGGTGGCTGCTGGCGCTCTGGAAGAAGTGGAGCCCGGCAACGCCGAGGTCGTCAAGGCTGAGAATGACGCCGGTTCCGTGGGCGCCGTCACCCTGGGCGGCACCATGTATGCCTACCCCATGACCAGCGACAACGGCTACTTCCTGTACTATGACAAGAGCGTTGTCACCGATCCCACCAGCCTGGAAAAGATTCTGGCCGACTGCGAAGCCGCCGGCAAGAGCTTCTACTTTGAGATCAACTCCGGTTGGTATCAGACCGCCTTCTTCTTCGGCGCGGGCTGCGAACTGACCTTCGACTCCAACGATGAAGGCCAGCTGGTCGCCATGAATTCCACCTACGCCTCTGAGAACGGCGTCAAGGCCCTCAAGGCCATGATCAACACCGCCAAGTCTCCCGCCTTCGTCAACGGCTCCTCCGTGTCCAACGCCACCAACCTGGCGGCCATCGTGGACGGCGTGTGGGACAGCACCCCCGCCAAGGAACTGTTTGGTGAGAACTATGCCGCCACCAAGCTGCCCACCGTGGACGGCTTCCAGCTGGGCGGCTTCGGCGGCTTCAAGATGCTGGGTGTCAAGCCCCAGACCGATGATGACAAGCTGGCTGCCTGCGACGCGCTGGCTGCCTTCCTGACCAGCGAAGACGTGCAGCTGGCCCGCTACAACGCGGTTGGCTGGGGTCCCTCCAACCTGGCCGCTCAGAAGAGCGAAGCCGTGCAGGCCGACGTGGCCCTGTCCGCTCTGGCTTCCCAGCTGGCCTTCTGCACTCCTCAGGGCCAGTATCCCGGCGAATACTGGAGCCTGGCCACCGCCCTGGGCGATGACGTGCTGGCCGACAAGCTGGATGACGCCGATGACGCCACCCTGCTCAAGACCCTGCAGGACTTCGAGGCTACCTGCCTGACCTATCTGGCCAAGTAATCGCGCATCCCGACAGGCTGGGGGCAGCAATGCTCCCGGCCTGTTTTTATCGGCAATCTTACTTGAGAAGGGGGTAGGCCAGCATGACTGACCTTGATTATCTCAAACTCAGCAAACCGGCCAAAATGGCGCATGACCTGGGCAGCGGAATCGCGGCCATCCCGGGGCGCATCGTCAAAGGCTTCAAGGGCCTGGGGCTCTGGTTTGCCAAGGTGTTCCGGGGCCTGGGCGCCAGCATCGCGGATCTGGTGACTACCTTTAAGGACGGCGACTGGAAAACCCGGCTCTCCTATCTGGTGATGGGCTTTGGTTCCTGCGCCCGGGGACAATGGGGACGCGGCATTCTATTTTTCCTTTTCCAGACGGTGTTCAATCTCTATATGTTCTTCCCCAACGCATCCCTGTCCGGCTGCTATTATCTGGGGAAGCTGAGCACCCTGGGCACGGTGGAAACCTATAAGGAAGGCCGCCGCACGGTGTACGGCGACAACTCCTTCTTCATCCTGCTCTACGGCGTGCTGACGCTGTTCTTTATCCTGGCCTTCATCTACACCTGGCGGCTGAACGTCAAGCAGAACAAGATCAGCGAGCAGATTTTGAAATCCGGCCACAAGCTCAAGACTACCAAGGAGGATCTGTCCTCCCTGATGGACGAGCAGTTCCACAAGACCCTGCTGGCCCTGCCGGTGCTGGGCGTCACGGTGTTCACCATCCTGCCCATCATCTTTATGATCCTGGTGGCCTTCACCAATTTTGACGCCACCCATCAGCCTCCCAGCAAGCTCTTTACCTGGGTGGGCTGGGACAACTTCCGCCAGCTGCTTTCCACCGATACAGCGGCCTATGGCGGCACCTTCAAGCAGGTACTTCTCTGGACGCTGATCTGGGCCTTCTTCGCCACCTTCCTTAACTATTTCCTGGGCATGCTGGTGGCCATCATGATCAACAAGAAGGGCATCAAGCTGAAGAAGGTGTGGCGCACCATCCTGGTCATGACCATCGCCATCCCGCAGTTTGTCAGCCTCCTGTACGTCAGCAAGATGTTCGCCCAGGACGGCCTGATCAACACCTACTTTATGAAGTGGGGCTGGATCAAATCGCCCATTCCCTTCTGGACCCAGGCGGGCTGGGCGCGGTTCACCGTCATTTTGATCAACGTATGGATCGGCATTCCCTATCTGATGCTGATCGCCACCGGTATCCTGATGAACATCCCTGCGGATCTGTACGAAAGCGCGCGCATCGACGGCGCCAACGCCTTCCAGATGTACAAAAAGATCACCCTGCCCTACATGCTGTTCGTCACCGGTCCCTACCTGCTGACTTCGTTTACGGGCAACATCAATAACTTCAACGTTATTTTCCTCCTGTCCCAGGGCAAGCCCCAATCCCTGGAGCTGGCAGGCAACGCCGGTTATACCGATTTGCTGATCACCTGGCTGTATAAGATGACCGTCAACGATACCAACTACAAGCTGGCCGCCGTCATGGGCATCCTGGTGTTTGTGGTGTTGGCCGTCATCAACTTGGTGGCTTACAACCTGATCCCGTCCGTCAAGAATGAGGAGGATTTCCAGTAATGAGCAAGAAAAATAAAGTACCGGAAGTCGACATCGTGGTGGACGAGCAGGCAGGCGTCATCCGCGAGGTCAAGCCGGAAAAAACCCGCAGCAAAAAGGGCCATGAGCGCCGGGTGAACACCAGTATCTACGTGATCCTGGTGATCATGAGCATCATCTGGCTGGCTCCCTTCGTGTTCCTGGTATTCCAGTCCTTCCGCAGCTATGCCCTGGAATCCGGCGGCATGGTGGATTATCTGCTGCCCAAGCATTGGTCCCTGGATAATTACCGTTTCCTGTTTGACGGCAGCAACTTCTTCCCCTGGTGCGGCAAGGCCCTGATCACCTGCGGCATCGCCGCCATCGGCCAATGCGCGCTGCTGACCTTGGCTCAGAAGAAGCTGTCCAACATGGATTCTTCCGACAAGAAAGGCCGTCTTGTTTGGCTGCTGTGCACCCTGGCCGTGGGCCTGGTTGTTTTCCTGGCGCTGGCGGCTGCGGTGCAGGGCATGGCCTTTGCGGGCAATGTTGGCAAAATCTGCATCGTTGTGGCCCTGTATCTGATCGTGGGCTATATCATGGCCCGCATGTTCACCAAGCAGGATGACCGCCTGCTGCGGCAGATTCCCGGCTATGTGGCGGACGAGGACAGCAGCCCCCTCAAAAAGCTGCTTTCCCTGTGCCTGGAGTTCTTGGCCATGGATCTGATCCTGCTGTGCATCGTCAGCCCCATGGTGACCAGCCAGTATCTGCGCTGGTACGGCAACACCCTGACCATCGCCCTTTTTGTGGCGGTGCTGCAAACCATCATTGTTCTGTCCGTTTCCTACACCCTGTCCCGTTTGCGCTTCAAGGGCAGAAAGCTGATCATGAACGTGGTGCTGGTGCTGGGCCTGTTCCCGGGCTTCCTCACCATGATCACCCTGTATTTCCTGCTCAAGCAGCTTGGCATGACGGGCGCGGGCGCTGTGCCTGGCCTGATCCTGATTTACGTGGCCTCCTCCGGTATGGGCTATTACATCTCCAAGGGCTTCTTTGATACCATTCCCAAGTCCCTGGACGAAAGCGCCCGCATCGACGGCGCCACCCGGTTCCAGGTGTTCCTCAAGATCATCATGCCGTTGGCAAAGCCCATCGTCATTTACACCATCCTGATGGCCTTCATGGGCCCCTGGGGCGACTACGTGTTCGCATCCTATGTGGCCTTTGGCAACGTGCCCAACTATAACGTGGCCGTGGGTCTTTATCAGTGGGTCAACGTGAATGACTATCAGGGCTATTTCACCCGTTTCTGCGCGGGCGGCGTGCTGGTGGCCGTGCCCATCACGGCCTTGTTCCTGGCCCTGCAGAAATACTACGTAGAAGGCGTGACCGGCGGCGCCGTAAAGGGATAAGGAGGAAAACGCAATGGCAAGTGTAACGCTTGAACATGTAAAGAAGATCTATGATAACAAGGTGACGGCGGTTCACGATTTCAACCTGGAGATCAAGGATAAGGAATTTGTGGTGTTCGTGGGTCCCTCCGGCTGCGGCAAATCCACCACCCTGCGCATGCTGGCCGGCCTGGAGGATATTTCCGAGGGCACCCTCAAGATCGGTGACCGCGTGGTCAACGACGTGGAACCCAAGGACCGCGATATCGCCATGGTGTTCCAGAACTACGCCCTGTATCCCCATATCACCGTGTATGAAAACATGGCCTTCAGCCTGCGCCTGCGCAAGATGGACAATGAGGAGATCCATCGCCGGGTGTGCCAGGCGGCGGAGATCCTGGGCATCACCGAATATCTGGGCCGGAAGCCCAAGGCCCTGTCCGGCGGCCAGCGTCAGCGCGTGGCCATTGGCCGCGCCATCGTGCGCGATCCCGCCGTGTTCCTGATGGACGAGCCCCTGTCCAACCTGGACGCCAAGCTGCGCAATCAGATGCGCGCCGAGATCATCATGCTGCGCAAGCGCGTGGACACCACCTTCATCTACGTGACCCACGATCAGACGGAGGCCATGACCCTGGGTGACCGCATCGTGGTCATGAAGGACGGATACATCATGCAGGTAGGTTCTCCCCAGGAGGTATTCGATACCCCCAAGAACCTGTTCGTGGCCGGATTCATCGGCAGCCCGCAGATGAACTTCCTCAAGGCCAAACTGGTCAAGGAAGGCAGTGGATACAGCGTGGAGCTGCTGGGCGTCAAGATCCCCCTGAATGCCGATCAGAACGCCGCGCTGGCCAATAACAAGGTCGGCACCCAGGAAATCACCCTGGGCGTGCGTCCCGAGCATACCAGCGTGCTATTTGACGGCAAGCAGAACGCCATCGAGTGCTCCATCAACGTCAATGAAATGATGGGCAGCGAACTGCATCTGCATCTGTCCACCGTCAACAACGACAGCATCATCGTGCGTCTGCCCACCGTGGATCTGACCCAGGAGCAGCGCAAACAGCTGTCCTACGGCAACAAGATGTACATCACCTTCCCGGCCAAGGTCATGCATCTCTTCGATCCCAAGACCGAAAAGAACCTGATCTACGGCTGATGAGGGGCCAACAAAAAAGCACCCATGCGGGTGCTTTTTTATTGGGCTTATTGGAGAGTGAAGGTTCCTTTATTCTCTGTCGTGCTGTCCGGGCCGATATAAACCTCAAAGGCACCGGGCTCGCTGGTAAAGTTCATATGGATGTCGTGGAAGCGGAGCATGTCCTCCGTGATCTCAAAGGTGATTTCCTGGGACGCGCCGGGCTCCAAAGCGACCTTGCGGAAGCCCTTCAATTCGCGGAGGGGCCGGGTGACGCTGCCCGCCACATCCCGGATATAGAGCTGCACCGTCTCGGTGCCCGCACGCTTGCCCGTATTGGTCACACGGACGGACGCGTGCAGCGTTTCGCCCGCGCGCAATGCAGTTTGATCCAGGGTCACGGGGGAGTAGGCGAAGCTGGTGTAGGTCAGGCCGTAGCCAAAGGGATAAAGGGGCTCGTTGGGAATGTCCAGATATTTGGAGAAGAAACGTTCCTTGCGGTAATCGCCGTGGAAAGGACGGCCTGTGCGCATCTGGTTGTAGTGGATGGGCACCTGGCCCACGCAGTAGGGGAAGGCCATGGACAGCCGCCCGCTGGGGGCGACTTCACCGGTCAGCACCCGGGCCAGGGCCTTAGCGCCTTCGGTGCCGGGCATCCAGGCCACCAGAATGGCTTTGGCGTACTGCTGCACCGCACGTATATCCAGGGGGCGTCCGGTAAAGAACACCACGGTGACGTTCGGATTGACGGCGGCCACTTCTTTCAGCAGACGAAGCTGGCATTCGGGCAGGGTCA
Organism: uncultured Eubacteriales bacterium; assembly: GCA_902781945.1. Classification (GTDB taxonomy): domain Bacteria; phylum Bacillota; class Clostridia; order Christensenellales; family Aristaeellaceae; genus SFMI01. The sequence continues at coordinate 18,702 of CACZLE010000016.1, forward strand.
GATTGCCGTGACTGGCTCCCTCGCCCGTGGTCTCCCGGTGCTCGCCCAGGGCCAGTGCCACCTGATCCGCGGATCGCGCCAGCTTGACAGCCTCGGCCAAGGCTTTTTCCGGGTCGGGGAAGTCGATTTCCTTTGTTTCCCGGAAGGCCACGATGAAGGTGCCGGGATCGGCAATGGCGCAGCCCTCTGCAAACTGGATGGAGGGGAAGGGCAATTTCTCAAAGACTTCCTTCAGTGTGGCGCAGTCCTCGTCCTCGGCAAAAATGGACCAGGCGCCCTTCAGCTTGTTTGTATCCCAGTAGGGACCGATACAGGCCACGGAAGCGTGAAGATCAAGGGGCAGCGTGTCACCATCGTTCTTAAGAAGCACGAAGCTCTTTTCCGCTGCCTCCTGGGCGATCTGACGGTGCTCCGGGCAGAGCAGCACCTTTTGCTCGGCCTCGGCGCTGGCGTCCTTGCAGGGGTTCTCAAAGAGCCCCAATTTGTTTTTCAGCTCCAGGATGCGCCAGGCGGCCAGGTCGATCAGCTCCACCGGCACGATGCCTGCGTCCACCAGCTTTTTGAGGGCCTTGGGATAGACGGGGCTGGACATATCAATATCCACACCGGCCTGAATGGACAGACGGGCGGCCTCCTCCAGGTCGGCAGCGATGCCGTGGTTCAGCAATTCAAACAGCGCGCCCCAGTCGGAGATGATCACGCCCTCAAAGCCCATCTGCTCTCGCAGGATGGTTTGCAGCAGCCATTTGTTGGCGGAGGAAGGAATGCGATCCAGGGTATTGAAGGAGGTCATCACCATGGCGGTTCCCGCCTCCACGGCGCGCTGATAGGCGGGCAGATAATCGTCCAGCAGCGTGCGCGGGCTCAGCTCTACCGTGTTGTAATCCCGTCCGCCGTCGGGCGCGCCGTAGCCCGCAAAATGCTTGAGGCACGATGCGATCCTGCCTTTTTCGGCCAGGTCGCTGCCCTGATAGCCCCGCACCATGGCGGCGGTCATTTCACCGTTCAGATAGGCGTCCTCGCCGGTGGACTCCATCACGCGGCCCCAGCGGGCATCCCGCACCAGGTCCGCCATGGGAGAAAAAGTGACGTGCAGGCCGGAGGCGGTGGATTCCCGGGCAGCCACGGAGGCGCAGCGCTCTGCCAGATTCGGGTCAAAGCTGCATCCCTGGGCCAGCGGAATGGGGTATACCGTGCGATAGCCGTTGATGATGTCCGCCATGAACAGCATGGGGATGTGATGAGGCTGCTTTTCCATAAAGGTCTTTTGCAGAGAGACGATCTTCTCCGCGCCAATGACGGAGAGCAGGCTGCCCGCCAGATACAGATCATCGTTTTCCAATCCCATTTCCAGGGCGGGGCCGGTCAAATGGCCGTCCTCAAAGAAATAGCCCGGGATCTGGATCATCTGGCCGATCTTCTCCTCCAGGCTCATTTCGGATAAAAGGCGTTTCAGTTCATCGGTACGCATGGCGTCTTTCTCCTTTTTTATTTCTGTTTCCTTCCGGTGCCGCCCTCCACCAGGCCGTCCCGGCTGATGACGGTATAAATGGTGCCAAAGAAGCACTTGCAGTCAAAAATAAAGCTGATCCGGGCGGCATATTCTCCGTCCAGCCGAGCCTTTTCGTCGATTTCCAGTTCGTCCCGCCCGTTGATTTGCGCCCATCCGGTCAGGCCGGGCAGCACGTCGTTGGCATGGTAAAGGTCCCGGGCGGCGATCAGATCGTCCTGATTCCAAAGAGCGGGCCGCGGGCCGATGATGCTCATCTGCCCGACCAGAATGTTGAACAGCTGGGGCAGTTCATCCAGGGACGTGCGGCGCAGCAGCTTGCCGATCCGGGTGTGATAGGCTTCAGGGTCTTTCATCAGGTGGGTGGGCGTATCGTGGGGAGCGTCTGCTTTCATGGTGCGGAATTTGAGAATGTAAAAGTATTTTTTATTTTTGCCCACCCGTTTCTGGCGGAACAGAACGGGCCCCTTGGAGTCCAGCTTGATCAGCAGCGCGATGAGCAGCAGCAGCGGGGACAGCAGCACAATGCCCAGCAGGGAAAGAACGATATCGATTAAACGCTTGAAGAAGTGAACGTACATGAAGGTTACCTCGGATTATTTGAAAAGTATGCCCTGCGCGCCCACAGAATCCACAGCCAGATCGCGCACCTGCCAGCGATGGCGAAGCTCTGCGGTGGCGGCGGTCATGGCGGCGGCGAAGCCGGGATTCTGGGTCAAACACAGAATCGTGGGGCCAGCGCCGCTGATGCATACGGCTGCGCAGCCCTTTTCCAGTGCAACGCGGCGAATATCCTCATATTCGTCGATCAGCGGCATGCGGTAGGGCTGATGCAGCCGATCCCGCAGGGCGGCGGAGATCTGGGTCATATCACCGTTTTCCAGTGCGCGCAGCAGCACCGCCAGATGCGCTCCATTATATACCGCGTCCCTGAAAGGAACGGCGGCGGGCAGGACGGAGCGGGCGGCATGGGTGCTCAGCGGAAAATCAGGAGACAGAGCCACAAACCGCAGGGAGGGATGGGGCGTATATCGGACGGTGTACACCTGGCCATCCTCCAGCATGGAGGCGGTGAGGCCGCCGTAAAAAGCCGGTGCCAGGTTGTCCGGGTGCCCTTCGATGCGGGTGGTCAGGGCGACCAGCGTATCGGTGGATAAGCCCGCGCCGCTCAACGCGTTGGCGGCATAGGCGCCCGCGGCCAGCAGGGCGGCGGAGGAACCCAGGCCGCGGCTGACGGGGATATCCGCCTGGATCTGAATATGCACGCCGGGGACTTCCTGACCGATATGCGCATATACGCAGGAAAATCCCTGATAGGCCAGGTTTTCCGGGCTTTGATAGGCTTTGTCGCAGCCGGAAAAGGAGAGCCCCTCCTGCAAACGGAAAGTCAGGGTGTTATACAGCGTCAGCGCGCAGCCCAGCACGTCAAAGCCCGCAGCCAGATTGGCTGTGGTGGCGGGCACGCGAACGGTTATTTGTTCCATTGCTTTTCTTCCGCCTTTTTCAGCACATACTTCAGCATTTCAGCCTGATCGATCACGTCCCGATGCAGCACAGGGCGCTGGTCGAGGCCGCGCAGGTTTTGGGGAACAGGAACGCCGGTGATCTTTTCCAATTGCGCGATGGCAGCGAAGCCGTTGCCTTCCTGAGATATGCCCAGGGAGCGCAGCACGGCCTCGGGAAATTTGTAGGGAGAAGCGGTGGACAGCACCACCACGGGCCGATGCGCCGGACGGGCTGCTTTATACTGCTGGGCCACGTTCCAGGCCACCGCAGTATGGGTGTCGCACAGGTAATGATGCTCCCGCCAGATCTGGCCGATGGTATCGCGGGTGCCGTCGTCATCGCAGAAACCGGCCCAGAAATCGCTGTGCAGCTTTTTCACCAGTGCATCCGATACCTGATAATGACCTTTTTCCTGCAAATCCTGCATGAGTCCTTTTACGATGTCCGCGTCGCCCGTGAGCAGATACAATAGCCTTTCCAGATTGCTGGACACCAGGATATCCATGGAGGGGGAAATAGTCAGATGGAAGGGGCGGCGGCGGTCATAGCAGCCGGTCTGGAGAAAATCGGTCAGCACGTTGTTGGCGTTGGAAGCGCACACCAGCGTGCCCACGGGCAAGCCTAACTGCTTGGCGATATATCCGGCCAGGATGTCGCCGAAATTGCCGGTGGGCACCGCGTAATCCAGGGTTTCGCCCATGCGGATTCTGCCCGCGGCCACCATCTCCTTATAGGCGGTAAAGTAGTAAACCACCTGGGGCGCCAGCCGGCCAATGTTGATGGAATTGGCGGAGGACAGACGAATGCTCTGCCCGGCCAGCAGGTTTTGTTCCTGTACCTGATGGAAGATGTTTTTTACGCCGGTCTGGGCGTCGTCAAAGTTGCCGCGAATGGCGCACACGCACACGTTTTTTCCGGTCTGGGTCACCATCTGCGCCTTTTGCACGGCGCTGACGCCATTTTCGGGATAGAACACGATGATCCGGGTGCCCGGCACGTTGCAAAAGCCCTCCAAAGCGGCCTTCCCTGTGTCGCCGCTGGTGGCGGTGAGGATCAATATTTCATCGTCGCAGCCGCATTTTTTCACACTGGCCCGCATCAAATGGGGCAGCAGGCTCAGGGCCACGTCCTTAAAGGCGCTGGTGGGGCCGCGGAAGAGCTCCAGCAGGGCGTCCTCGCCCACGGTGACCGTGGGGGTCAGATCGGCGGTTTCAAATTTATTGCGATAGGCGGCGCGGACCAGGGCCGTCATCTCTTCCAGGGTAAAATCCGGCAGCAGTGCGGTCATGATCATCGCGCCCATGTCCAGCGTATCCAGGGACAGCGCCGCCTGATAATCAAAACCAGCGTCCGCGAAGGAGGGCAGGGTATACAGGCCGCCGTCCGGGGCGATGCCCTCCATGACGGCCTGGGCAGGGGAAGCGGTCAAAAGGGCCGAGCGAGTGCTCTGATAGATTTTTCTGGTGCTCATTGTCACATTTCCCACAAATCATCAAAATTTTTTTACGCAAAATATTGCGTTTTTTCATAGATTATGATATTTTGCTTTCATTAGAATGTCAAGCCTTTTCTTTTCATTTTTGAAATCCGGAGGTGCGGGTCGCGTGAAAATCGGTTTGTTGGGCTTTGGCACGGTGGGCAGCGCCTTTTATGCCCTGGCGCGGGAATGTGACCAAACGGAAATCGCCCGTCTCCTGGTGCTGGAAAAGCTGCCCCAGGTGGCTTGCGAGCAGACGACGGATTATGCGGATATCGTAAATGATCCTGCTATTGATACGGTGGTGGAGCTGATCGGCGGTCTGCATCCCGCCTACGAATTTGTGACCGCCGCCCTCAAGGCGGGCAAAAACGTGGTGACGGCCAATAAGCAGCTGGTGTGCGCCTGCTATGACGAGCTTATCGCCCTGGCGGAGCAAAACGGCGTGGCCCTGCGCTGCACCGCGGCGGCGGGCGGCGGCATTCCATGGCTGCACAGCCTGGCCCGCCTGACGCCCTGTGACCGGATCACGGCGGTTTCCGGCATCATGAACGGCACCACCAATTACATCCTCAGCGCCATGACCGATCAGGGCACGGACTATGCCGACAATCTGCGGGAGGCCCAGCGCCTGGGATATGCGGAGGCCGATCCTACGGCGGACGTGGAGGGCTATGACGCCCGCCGCAAGCTGGTGCTTTCCGCCAACATCGCCTTTGGCGTTTCCATCCGGGAAGAGGAGGTGCCCTGCTTTGGCATTTCGGGCATCACCGCCCAGGATATCGCCGCCTTCAAGCGCCTGGGCCTGGTGTGCAAGCTGATTGCCCACGCCGAATTGACGGTAAAGGGCGTGGCAGCCTGCGTGGAGCCCGTGCTGTTCCCGGTGTCCGGCCAGATGGCTCACGTGAACGGCCCGGATAATTTGATCAGCCTCAAGGCCCAGCGCGTGGGCGTGCAGAGCTTTGCGGGCGCGGGCGCGGGCGGCTTCCCCACGGCCAGCAACGTGCTGGCGGATTGCCTGGAGATCATGGACGGCTGCGCGCCCTTCTATGTGAGGGAGCGGAAGCCCCTTTCCGTGCAGAACGACGGCCTGCGGCAGCGCTATTATGTGCGCACCGCCGATGGCACCGACAGCCGCCTGCTGACGGTCCGGGAGGCCCATGCCCTGGCGGCGACGTATAAAAACAATCAACAGCCCTTCTTTATGGCGGCTGTGGCGGAGGAATAAAGATGCTGAAGGTAGCGAAGTTTGGCGGTTCGTCCCTGGCGGACGCCCATCAGTTTGAAAAGGTTCGCAAGATCGTGCGCAGTGACCCCGCCCGCCGGGTGGTGGTGGTTTCCGCTCCCGGCAAGCGCAGCAGCGACGATCACAAGATCACTGACCTACTGTATTTGTGCGCCGCTCATATCGAATACGGCGTATCCTGCGAGAGCATCTTTCAGATGATCCGGGACCGCTATGAGGAGATCAAAAAGGATTGCGGCCTCAAAACCGATCTAAGCCGGGATTTTGACCAGATCTGGGTGCATATGCAGCATGGCATGGCCCGGGAGGAGCTGGCGTCCCGGGGTGAATATTTGTCCGCGCGATTGATGGCGGACTATCTGGGCTATGATTTCCTGGACGCCGCCCTGTGGCTCAAATTCCGCTTCGATGGCACCGTGGATAAGGAAGCCTCTTACGCTGCCCTGCGCCGGGCGGCGGAAGGCCGCAATGTGGTGATCCCGGGCTTCTATGGGGCTATGCCGGATGGACGCATCCGCACCCTGACCCGGGGCGGCAGCGACATCACCGGCGCGCTGGCGGCTGCGGCCCTGGACGCCGATCTTTACGAAAACTGGACCGATGTTTCCGGTATCCTGATGGCCGATCCCAAGATCGTGGAAAATCCCGCGCCCATCCGCCATATCACCTATAACGAATTGCGGGAGCTGAGTTATATCGGCGCCAAGGTCCTGCATGAAGGCACGGTTTTCCCGGTGCGGGAAAAGAATATCCCCCTGAATATCCGCAACACCAACGAGCCCGAGCATCCCGGCACCCTGATCATGGAGAATATCCAGGACGAGGCGGGCGGCAGCCCCATCACCGGTATCGCGGGCAAAAAGGGCTATTGCGTCATCACCGTGGGCAAGACCGGCATGTCCTCCGAGACGGGCGTGCTGCGCCGGATCCTGGAGATCATCGAAAGCCACGGCGTCAACGTGGAATACATCCCCAGCGGAATAGACATCCTATCCTTGGTGATGGCGGAGGAAAAGGCCCAAGGCTGTCTCTACGCCATGCTGGGGGAGATCCAGAAGGAGATCGCTCCGGACAGCATCAAGGTGACTGAGCACATGGCCATCGTGGCCGCCGTAGGCCGCCGCATGGTGTCCAGTCCCGGCGTGTCCGGCCGCATCTTTGCCACCCTGGGCGAAAACGGCGTCAATATCCGCATGATCACCCAGGGCCCCGAGGAAATCAACATCATCGTGGGCGTGGAGGAAAAGGACTTTGCCCAGGCTATCCGCGTGCTGTATAATACCTTTATGAAGGAGAAATAAGCCATGAAAAGCTATCGTGTGGGTATTTTAGGGGCCACCGGCGCGGTGGGCCGCGAAATGATGAAGGTGCTGGCGGAGCGGGATTTTCCGCTGTCCGAACTGCGTCTGCTGGCCAGCGCCCGCAGCGCAGGGAAGAAGCTCAATTTCAAGGACCAGGAGCTGACCATCCGCGAGGCGGCGGACGACGCCTTTGAGGGCCTGGATATCGTGCTGGGCGCGGCGGAAAATGACATTGCCAAACGGTTCGCGCCCGCCATCAAGGCCGCCGGCGCGGTGTTCGTGGACAATTCCAGCGCCTTCCGTCTGGATCCCGACGTGCCGCTGGTGGTGCCGGAGATCAACCCGGAGGACGTCAAGAATCATCATGGCCTCATCGCCAACCCCAACTGCACCACCATCGTCTCCCTGGTGGCCATCAACGGCCTGCGCAAGGCTTCGCCCATCGAGAGCATCGTGGCCTCCTCCTATCAGGCGGTCAGCGGCGCGGGCGCGGCGGGTCCGGTGGAGCTGGATCAGCAGATGCACGCCCTGTGCGAAGGTGGCAAGGTGGAGACCAAGACCTTCCCGTACCAGATCGCGTGCAACGTGATCCCGCAGATCGGCGGAGCGGCCTTTGAGGGTTATACCTCCGAGGAAATGAAGCTGCAAAACGAGGGCCGCAAGATCATGCATCTGCCCGAAATGAAGGTCAGCTGCACCTGCGTGCGTGTGCCCGTCATGCGCAGCCACAGCGTTTCTCTGCTGGTGCGCACCAAGAAAAAGATCACCGTGGAGCAGGCAAGAGAGCTGATCGCCGCGGCCCCCGGCTGCAAGCTGGTGGACGATCTGGCCAATAAGATCTACCCCATGCCGCTCGATACCTCCGATCAGGATCTGGTATTCGTGGGCCGCATCCGTCCCGATCTGATCGACGAAAAAGGACTCAATATCTGGTGCTGCGGCGATCAGGTGCGCAAGGGCGCGGCCACCAACGCGGTGCAGATCGCAGAGCTGGTTACGCAGTTATAAAAAATACAAAATAAAAAATGAAAACCGCCTTGGAGACAGGGCGGTTTTGTGATATAATAAAGCGAATTTTGTTTATCGACAAAAGAGTGGAGGCATGCGCTTGAAAATCGGATTTGATCACGATCAGTACACGCAGATGCAGTCGGAACATATCAGGGAACGGATCGCCAGCTTTGGCGGCAAGCTCTATTTGGAATTGGGCGGCAAGCTGTTTGACGACAACCACGCCTCCCGCGTGCTGCCGGGCTTCCGTCCGGACAGCAAGATCTCCATGCTGTTAAAGCTGCGCGATCAAGCGGAATTGGTCATCGCCATCAACGCGGACGACATCGAGAAGAATAAAGTGCGCGGCGATCTGGGTATCACCTACGATGCCGACGTGCTGCGGCTCATCGACGCCTTCCGGGGCGTGGGGATGTATGTGGGCAGCGTGGTGCTTTCCCAGTTCAAGGGCCAGGCCCAGGCGGAAAACTTCCAGAAGCGCCTGGAAAGCCTGGGCGTGCGGGTGTATCGCCATTATCCCATCGAGGGTTATCCCACCAATATCGATCTGATCGTCAGCGACGAGGGCTATGGCCGCAACGAATACGTGGAGACCGATAAGCCCCTGGTGCTGGTGACGGCTCCCGGCCCCGGCAGCGGCAAAATGGCGGTATGCCTTTCCCAGCTCTATCATGAAAACAAGCGCGGCATCAAGGCCGGTTACGCCAAGTTTGAAACCTTTCCCATCTGGAATCTGCCGCTCAAGCATCCGGTCAACGTGGCCTATGAGGCCGCCACGGCGGATCTGAACGACGTGAACATGATCGATCCCTTCCACCTGGATTTTTATGGCAAGAGCGCGGTGAATTATAACCGCGATATCGAGGTTTTCCCCGTCTTGCAGGCGCTGCTGGAGCGCATCGGCGGCGAATCGCCCTATCATTCGCCCACGGATATGGGCGTCAACATGGTGGGTAACTGCATTGTGGATGACGAGGTTTGCCGGGAAGCGGCCAAACAGGAGATCATCCGCCGCCTCTATCACGCCCGGTGTAAGGATCGCCAGGGCCACGGCAACGAAACGGAAATCAACAAGCTGGAGCTGCTGATGCGCAGCCTGAGCCTCAGCGACGAGGATCGCCCGGTGATCGCCGCGGCCCGCAAGCGCGCGGAGGATACGGGCGCTCCTGCGGCGGCCATCCAATTGGACGACGGACGCATCATTACGGGCAAGACCTCCTCCCTGCTGGGGCCCTCTGCCGCCATGCTGCTCAACGCCGTCAAGGAGCTGGCGGGCATCCGGGATGAGATCATGCTGCTGCCGCCCGCCGTCATCGAGCCCGTTCAGGAACTCAAATGCCGGTATCTGGGCAACCACAATCCGCGGCTGCACTCCGACGAGGTGCTCATTGCCCTGTCCGTTTCCGCGGCCACCAATCCCGTGGCGGCCATGGCCCTGGAGCAGCTGCCCAATCTCAAGGGCCTGGAGGCCCATACCACGGTGATCCTCTCGGGCGTGGATATGAACGTGTTCCGCCGCCTGGGCATCAACGTGACCAACGATCCCAAGTATCAGACCCATAAGCTATATCACAAACAGTAATTATTCAATCGTCCGGCACGGACTTTTCGCCTTCGGCATAGGATGCGGTAAATGCCGAAAGGGGAGAGGAACGTGCCGGATCTTTTTATGGGCCTGTCCTGCACCGCGCAGGCCCTGCTTGCTACTTTGTTCACCTGGGCCGTCACCGCGGCGGGAGCGGCTGTCGTTTTTCTGGTCAGACGTCCGCGTAGGGTCCTGATGAACGGCATGCTGGGCTTTTCCGCGGGAGTCATGCTGGCAGCCTCCTATTGGTCGCTGCTGGCGCCCGCCATTGAATTGTCCGGCCAGATAGGGATGAATGCCTGGCTGACGCCGCTGATAGGATTGTTTGCAGGCGGCATACTGGTTTATGCCGGAGATAGAATCTATGATAGACTGAGTTTAAGAAAAGCGAACCAAAGTATAGAAAAAAGATGCGCCATGCTGATGACATCCATCACCCTGCACAACATTCCCGAGGGCATGGCGGTGGGCGTGGCCTTCGGTTCCCTGGCTTACGGTCTGGAAGGGGCCACGCTATCGGCGGCCTGCATGCTGGCGCTGGGGATCGGGCTGCAAAATTTCCCCGAGGGAACGGCGGTCAGCGTGCCGCTGCTGCGGGAAAACTACACAAAAAAACGAGCATTCCTTCTGGGAATGCTCAGCGGGATCGTGGAGCCCATCGCCGGGGTCCTGGGCGCGCTCTTGGTGCTCAGAGTCCGTCCACTGCTGCCCTTTATGCTGTCTTTTGCCGCCGGGGCCATGCTGTGCGTGGTCACGGAAGAACTGATCCCCGAAAGTCAGCGGAACAGGCATAAGGAGGCCATGACCTTTTTCACCCTGGCGGGGTTTGCGGTCATGATGGTACTGGACGTGGCGCTGGGATGATCAGAAATTGCGGGTCATATCGTAGCGATTGTAGAAATCGCGGCGGTATTCTTCCAGCCGATCCTCGGCGATGGCGGCGCGGATGTCCTCCATCATGCGCAGCAGGAACCGCAGATTATGGATGCTGGCCAGCCGCCCGCCGGTGATTTCGCCCACCTTCAGCAGATGGCGGACATAAGCGCGAGTATGGTTGCGACAGGTGTAGCAGTCGCAATCTTCCTCGATGGGCCGGAAATCATGGGCGTATTCCGCGTTGCGGATCACCATGCGGCCATGCTTGGTGAACACCGTGCCGTTGCGGGCGATCCGGGTGGCCAGCACGCAGTCGAACATGTCCACGCCGCGCAGCACGCCTTCCAGCAGGCAGTCCGGCGTGCCCACGCCCATCAGATAATGGGGCTTGTCATCGGGCAGATAGGGCATCAGCTGGTCCAGCATGTCGTACATGATGGGCTTGGGCTCGCCCACCGACAGGCCGCCGATACCATAGCCGGGAAAGTCCATGTCGGAGAGCACCTTGGCGCTTTCGATGCGGAGATCCGCGTAAAACGCGCCCTGCACGATGCCAAACAGTGCCTGATCTTCCCGGGTGTGATACTTTTTGCAGCGTTCGGCCCAGCGGTGGGTACGCTCCATGGCCTGCTTGGCCGCGTCGTAATCGCAGGGATAGGCGGAGCACACGTCGAAACACATGGCGATATCCGAGCCCAAGGCCTGCTGTACCCGCATGGATTCCTCGGGGGAAAGGAAGCGCTTGCTGCCGTCCAGATGGCTCTGGAAGGCCACGCCTTCCTCCGTGATTTTGCGCAGGGAGGCCAGGGAGAACACCTGGAAGCCGCCGCTGTCCGTCAGAATGGGCTTGCGCCAGTTCATGAAGCTGTGCAGGCCGCCCGCCTCCTGGATCAAGGCTTCGCCGGGCCGTAAGTGTAGATGATAGGTGTTGGACAGAAGGATTTGGGTACCGATCTCGTCCATCTCCCGGCTGGTCATGGCCTTGACCACCGCCTGGGTGCCCACGGGCATATAAATGGGGGTCTGGATATCGCCGTGGGGCGTATGCACCACGCCCAGGCGCGCGCGGGAGTTGACATCCCGCTTTTTCAGTTCAAAGGTCAGGGGACTGGTACTCATGCGTTCTCCTGTTCAAAGATGATTTGGGGCCAGATGCTCTCCAAGCCGTCCAGCTCGCGGGTGAAGGCCGTCCAGGGAGTGGCTTCGGGCGGCGGCGCGATGAAGAGCATGTTTTCGCCGGTGATGGGATGCTTGAGGGTCAGCCGCATGCCCCACAGGGCGATCTGCTGACCGCGCTTGCCGTTGCCATAGCGAGCGTCGCCCCACAGGGGATAGCCGGCGTGCTGCATCTGCACGCGGATCTGATGGGCGCGGCCCGTCTCCAAACGAATGCACACCAAGCTGTGGCCGCTGCGGTGCACCATGCAGCGCCCGTGCAGGATGGCTTCCTTGCCCTGGAGTTTCAGGTAGGAGGGGATGACCTTCACCATATTGGTGGCCTCATCCTTTTGCAGCCAGTCATGCAGTGTAAAGCGATCCGGTGCTTCGCCCTGAGCCACGCACACGTATTCACGGCACAGTTCGTGGGTGCGCACCTGCTCGCTGAGGCGGGAGGCCGCCTTGCTGGTGCGGGCAAATACCAGCAGGCCGCCCACGGGACGGTCCATGCGGTGCACCAGGCCCACAAAGGCCTCGCCGGGCTTGTTGTATGTTTCCTTAATGTAGGCTTTCAGCCAGGTGAGTACATCTTCATCGCCGGTATTGTCGCCCTGCACCAGCATATTGGCGGGCTTGACCACCACGATGATGTGATTGTCCTCAAAAAGTACGACGGGCTTTTTGATGATTTCGCTCATGGTATTTCCTTTCGTTATGAAGATGTATTACTTGAGCTGCCAGCGTCCGCTGGCCCCGCAGGGCAGCACGCCGCCGGTGCGCACGGGCAGCACCACTTCCTGGGCGTCCACCTGCCCGCCAAAGCGGCTTACCACGGTGCGGCCAATGATGTTGCTCAGCACGGCGGGCTGGAAACCCGTGGTATAGCTGTTCACCAGGAAGAACAGGGGGTGGTCGCTGAGTACCTGGGCACAGGTATCCACCAGGGTGTACAGCTCGTTTTCCAGCTTCCACACTTCGCCGCTGGGGCCCCGCCCGTAGCTGGGAGGATCCATCAGGATGCCGTCATAGGTATTGCCGCGGCGGATCTCCCGGCGCACGAAGGCCAATGCGTCCTCCACGATGAAGCGGCAGCTGGTTTCCGGAATTTTGCTCAGCTCCCGGTTCTCCTTGGCCCATTGCACCATGCCCTTGGCGGCGTCCACATGGGTCACGTGGGCCCCCTGGGCGGCGCAGGCCATGGTGGCGCCGCCGGTATAGGCGAACAGGTTCAGCACCTTGGCTTCGCCCCGCTGCTTGATCAGGCTGCGCATCCAATCCCAGTTGGCCGCCTGCTCGGGAAACAGGCCGGTGTGCTTGAAGCCTGTGGGCTTCACATGGAATTTCAGGTCCTTATAGCTGATCTGCCAGCGCTCGGGCAATTGCTCCCGGTAGTGCCATTCGCCGCCGCCGCGCTCGCTGCGGTAATACCGGGCCTGGGCGGCGTCCCATACGGAGGGATCGCCCTGCGGCCAGATCACCTGGGGATCCGGCCGGCAGAGCACATATTTTCCCCACCGCTCCAGCTTGTCGCCGGAGCCGGTGTCGATGACCTCAAAGGTCTGCCATTGATCGGCGATAAACATTTAGCTCCTCTTGACGCCGATGACGGCGCTTTCTCCGTTGATGTCCCATTCCTTCACGGCTTCGCCGGTGGCCTCGCCGCACAGGGTCAGGCTGTTGGCCAGTACGCCGCTGAGCACGATGTCGCGGCTCTTTTCCAAGGCGGCCTTCAGCTTGTCGCCGCACTGGCAGGCGATGTCGATGCGGTCCGTCACGTCGAAGCCCGCGTCCTTGCGCATGGACTGCACCTTGCTGACGAACTCGCGGGCGTAGCCCTCCTCGATCAGCTCGGGGGTCAGGGTGGTATCCAGCACCACGGTCAAGGCGCCGTCCACCTGAGAGGTGAAGCCTTCCTTCTTGACGGCTTCCACCAGGATATCTTCCTTGTTCAGGATGATGTCGGTGCCGTCAATGGTCAGGGTGTAGGTTTCGCCCCGGTCAAAGGCGGCCACCACCTGCGCGCCGTCCAGCTTTTGCAGCTCGCCGCGCATCTTGCCCAGGAATTTGCCGTAGCGGGATTTGAGGGTAAAGAAGTTGGGCTTCAGGTCATAGCTGACAAACTGGCTGGCGTTCTGGATGAATTCCACATGCTTGACGTTCAGCTCGTCCGCCACCAGATCCTTATAGACCTCGCCAAAGTCCGCGCCGCTGATGTACAGGTTGGCCAGGGGCTGACGCACCTTGATGTTGCTCAGGTTGCGGCAGGAGCGGCCCAGCACCACCACGTTCTCCACGGCGGCCATCTGGCGCTCAATGTCAGCGTCGATCATGCTTTCGTCGCACACAGGATAATCGCACAGATGCACGCTCTCGGGAGCGTTCTTGTCCACGGTGCGCACGATGTTCTGATAGATATTCTCGGCCATGAAGGGCACGAAGGGCGCGATCAGGCGGGTCAGGGTGGACAGCACGGTGTACAGGGTGATGAAGGCGGCTTCCTTGTCGCCCTCCATGCCCTTGCCCCAGAAGCGGTCACGGCCCAGGCGCACATACCAGTTGGACAGGTCGTCCACAAAGTCGGTCAGCTTGCGGCAGGCCTCGGGGATGCGGTAATTGCTCAGATCGTCGTCCACGCCGCGGATCAATGTGTTCAGGCGGCTCAGCACCCACTTGTCCATCAGGCTCAGCTTTGCCTTATTGATATCGTGCTTGGTGGGATCGAACTGGTCGATATCGGCATAGAGCACGTAGAAGTAATAGGTGTTCCACAGGGTGCCCATGAATTTGCGCTGATATTCGGACACGTTTTCCTTGCTGAACCGGCTGGGCAGCCAGGGAGCGCTGGCGGCGTAGAAGTACCAGCGCACGGCGTCCGCGCCCTGATCATCCAGCACGTCCCAGGGATCCACCACGTTGCCCAGGTGCTTGCTCATCTTGCGGCCGTCGGCGTCCTGCACGTGGCCCAGCACCAGGCAGTTCTTGAAGGGGCTTTGGCCAAACAGCTGGGTGGAGATGGCCAGCAGGGTATAGAACCAGCCGCGGGTCTGGTCGATGGCTTCGCTGATGAAGTCGGCGGGGAAGCGCTCCTCAAACTTTTCTTTGTTTTCAAAGGGATAATGCCACTGGGCGAAGGGCATGGAGCCGCTGTCGTACCAGCAGTCGATGACTTCCTTGGTGCGGTGCATGGGCTTGCCGCAATGGGGGCACTTGAGGACCACTTCGTCAATGTAGGGACGATGCAGCTCAGGCAGATTCACTTCGCCGATGGCCATATCCAGCAGCTCCTGCTTGCTGCCGATCACATGCATGTGGCCTTCTTCGCACAGCCAGATGGGCAGCGGGGTGCCCCAATAGCGCTCACGGCTCAGGCCCCAGTCCACCACGTTCTCCAGGAAGTTGCCCATACGGCCTTCCTTGATGTTGTCGGGCATCCAGTTGACGGAGCGGTTGTTGGCCACCAGGTTGTCCCGCACGGCGGTCATCTTGATGAACCAGGTGGGGCGGGCATAATACAGCAGCGGCGTATCGCAGCGCCAGCAGAAGGGATAATCATGGGCGAAGGGCACGGCGGCGAACAGCAGGCCGCGGGCTTTCAGATCGGCCAGGATCAGGGGATCGGCGTCCTTCACAAAGGTGCCGGCCCAGGTGGTGCCCTCCACAAATTTGCCCTGGGCGTCCACCAGGTTGACAAAAGGCACGTTATTGGCCCGGCACACGCGGTTGTCGTCCTCGCCGTAGGCCGGGGCGATATGCACGATGCCGGTGCCGTCCTCCATGGTCACGTAGTCGTCGCTGACCACGAACCAGGCCTTCTTGTCGGGCTCCACAAAGCGATAGAGGGGCTCGTATTCCATGCCGCGCAGGTCGTTGCCGATCATCTCGGCCACGATCTCGGGCTCCTTGCCCTCCAGCACCTTTTCCACCAGGGGCTTGGCCATGATATAGGTGCAGCCCTCGTTTGACTTAACGCGGCAATAGGTCTCATGGGGATTGACGCACAGGGCCAGGTTGCTGGGCAGGGTCCAGGGAGTGGTGGTCCAGGCCAGCAGATAGGTGTTTTCCTCGCCCTTCACCTTGAAGCGCACAAAGGCGGATTTTTCCTTGACGTTCTTATAGCCCTGGGCCACCTCGTGGCTGGACAGGGCGGTGCCGCAGCGGGGACAGTAGGGGACGATCTTGTGGCCCTTGTAGATCATGCCCTTTTCGGCGATCTGCTTCAGGCTCCACCACACGGATTCGATGTAGTTATCGTGATAGGTGACATAGGGATGCTCCATATCCACCCAGAAGCCCACGCGCTCGGACATGTCCTCCCACAGATGCAGGTACTTCCATACGCTTTCCTTGCATTCCTTGATGAAGGGCTCGATGCCGTACTGCTCGATCTGGGGCTTGCCGTCCAGGCCCAGCTTCTTTTCCACTTCCAGTTCCACCGGCAGGCCATGGGTATCCCAGCCGGCGATGCGCAGCACGTTTTTGCCCTTCATGGTCTGATAGCGGGGGATCAGATCCTTGATGGCGCGGGTCAGCACGTGGCCGATGTGGGGCTTGCCGTTGGCGGTCGGCGGGCCGTCAAAGAAGGTGAAGTTCTCCCGCCCGTCCCGCAGATGGAAGCTCTTTTCCTCGATGCCGTTCTCCTTCCAGAAGGACAGCACTTCCTTTTCGCGGGCGGTGAAGTTCATGTCAGTCGTCACTTTTCTGTACATTCGTCCTGCTCCTTTCAGCAAATGAAAAGGCCCGTTCGCCCCCTTGGGACGGACAGACCGCGGTACCACCCAAATTGATGTCAAACGACATCCACTTTTTGCCCGATATCGGCGGCAAACCGTGGGGGATTGGCCCAAGCTCCGGGGTGATCCGGCTGCGGCTGCCGCTGCCGGGCTCCCATCCTCCCCGGCTCGCTGCGTGCGCATTTCCGCGCCCGTCCCCATCTACGCAAGTTTAACGAACCCTATTATATCAGAATAAAAACATTTCGTAAAGGGTCAATCCGGGTTTTTTCATTTCTTTTCTTGCATCCTGTTCCTATTTGTGCTATGATATGCAAGGTCTCCATGCGCCTGTACCTCAGTAGGATAGAGGGTCCGCCTCCTAAGCGGAACGCCGCGCGTTCGACTCGCGCCAGGCGCGCCAAAAGCCTCCCGGATGCTTTTTCAGGCGGGAGGCTTTTTCTTGCGTGCCGGGCATGGCACAATTCTTGCAGGTGAAAGTCCTGTCACAGGTGGCTACCGCCAAGTGTAGCGAACCGCAAGCCGTAGACGGCAA
>CACZLE010000017.1 GCA_902781945.1 uncultured Eubacteriales bacterium
GCGGAAATTGCCTGAAAGTGTATCCAAGCCGATTCGCCCGCTGGAGTCCAGAGGTCGAAGACCTTTGGCGCAGAGCTCGAGGCCGCGGAGGCCTCGAACGTCCCCTTCTCCCCTTCAAATTTCTGTTTTCACCTTTCAAACCCGTTGAACCACGCCCGTTCCTCAAACGCCTTCTTCCTGGGAGGCTTGGGATCCTCCTCCGCCACGCCCACGGGCAGGAAGCACACCAGTTCATAGCCCTCCGGCACGCCCAGGATGCGGGCCATCTGGTCGCCGATGCGGTCATCGTCGGTGATATGGCCCTCATACCAGCAGCTTTGATAGCCCAGGGCCACGATGGCCAGCAGCATGTTCTGGATGGCGGCGGCGTAATCCTGGGTGGCGAAGCAGCGGTCCCGGTAGGCGACGACACGCCGGGTCAGCACGCAGATCATGGCCGGGGCGGTCTCGCCCACGGGCGGCTGGATGACGGCGCGCAGCCTTTGCAGCAGGGCCGGGTCGTCCACGGCGATGAGGCTGACGGTCTGCTTGTTGCAGCCCGATGGCGCGGCCAGTCCGGCCTCCAGAATGCGCCGCAGATCCTCCCGGGGAACAGGCGTATCCTTGTATTTGCCGCGGTAGCTGCGGCGCTCAAAAATGGCTTGCAGAGTATCCATGATCGTCACCTCCATGCGCCCAGCATAACACAAAAACCCCCTGCCATCAAGGCAGAGGGCTGTGGAAGCGGGAAATTATTTGCCCAGCAGCTCATGCACGCGCTTGATCTGTTCTTCGGTCAGATCCAGGTTGTCGCTGTTGGCGCTGCCGGTGCTGCTGTCCTCGATGAGGATCAGCTTGGTGTCGTGCTCGGTGACGGTGTTGTGCCACAGGGTGCGGGGGATGTTGTACACGTGCAGGGGCTCCATCTCCACCGCGCCGATCTCCAGGCCCTTTTCGGTCTCGTTGCCGTACAGCAGGGTGCAATGGCCCTTGATCAGCACGAACAGCTCGTCGGTCTCGTTGTGGCGCTCCAGGCAGTTGATGTTGGCGATGTCGTTCATGGGCTTCCAATTCTTGACGCCCACCATCCACTTTTCGTTCTCGAAAACGCGGGTCATGCCCTCGCCTTCAAAACCATATTTCAAGATTTCCATTGGAGACGGCTTCCTTTCTTATTTGCGGGCGATGACGCGCTCGCAGGCTTCGATGATGGCCTTGTCGGTGAGGCCGTAGGCTTCAAACAGGACGGGAGGCTTGCCGCTCTGGCCGAAACGATCCTTGATGCCCACGCGCTCGAAGGGCACGTTCTGCTTGTCGGCCAGCACTTCGGCCACGGCGGAGCCCAGACCGCCGATGATGCTGTGCTCCTCCGCGGTGACCACGGCGCCGCAGTCCTTGGCGGCGGCCAGCACGGCAGCCTCGTCCAGGGGCTTGATGGTGTGCATGTCGATCACGCGGGCGCTGATGCCCTTTTCGGCCAGGGCCTGGGCGGCCAGGACGGCCTGGGGAACCATGATGCCGCAGGCGATGATGGCCACGTCCTTGCCGTCGCGCAGCTGGTTGGCCTTGCCGATTTCAAAGGGCGTGCTCTCCTCGGTGCAGATGTCGGTGGGCAGACGGCCGGTGCGGATGTACACGGGGCCCTGGTACTTGGCCGCGGCGAACACGGCCTTTTCCATCTCGATGGCGTCGGCGGGAACCAGCACGGTCATGTTGGGCAGGGTGCGCATCAGGCTGATATCCTCCACGGCCTGGTGGCTGCCGCCGTCCTCGCCGCAGCTGGGACCGGCATGGGAGCAGCCGATCTTCACGTTGGCCTTGGAGTAGCAGATGGAATTGCGGATCTGCTCAAAGGCGCGGCCCGCGCCGAACACCGCGAAGGTGCTGGCAAACACAGTGTAGCCGCACTGGGCCAGGGCAGCGGCGGAGGTCATCATGTTGCCCTCGGCGATGCCGAAATTGTAGAAACGGTCAGGATATACTTTTGCAATGAATGGATCGATTAATGACGGTCTGGCGGGAAAGGGGATACGCTCTTTCCGGTATACGCCCCTCTTTCCTTTCCGTTGGATTTGTGGTACAATTATCCTGCGGTTTTATCCGCAAATATGATGAAACGGACAAAATACATGAACAGCCGAGATGTGAGCGAGATCCGCCGTCGCCTGACGCCGGACAATAACAACCTGACCAGTATCCGCGGCTGCTACGTCAGCAGCAAAAAGGAGATCGTGTCCCTGTTCCGCCTGCCGCCGGTATCCCTGCCGCCGGAGGAATGCGAAAAATATCTTTCCCTGTTTAAAAAGGTGCTTTCCGGCGTGCCGGACAAAAACCTGGTGAATATCGCCTTTGCCAACGAGGCCGTGGGCGTCAGCGACGAGCACAAGCTGCTCACCGCCCTCAAGGACAGCGCCCTGGAGGACGACGACCTGGCCCAGGTGTTTTTCCAGCGGGTCATCGACGGATTGCAGACCGAGGACGCCTGCCTGATCCTTTTGGCCCACGACGCCTATGATATTCCCTTCCGCAACAAGAACGGCGAGCGCGAGGACGAGATCAGCAGCGAGATGTTCCGCTATATCCTGTGCGCCGTGTGCCCGGTGAAGCTGAGCAAGGCCGCCCTGGCCTACAGCGCGGGGGACAATCTGTTCCACCCCGAGGAGCCCAACTGGATCGTGGGAGCACCCGAATGGGGCTTCATGTTCCCGGCCTTTGAGGAGCGGGCGGCCAATATCTACAGCGCCCTGTGCTACACCAAGGATATCGCCGAAAGCCACGAAGGCTTCGTCAGCGCGGTGTTCGGCTCCACCCCGCCCATGCCCGCCGCAGAGCAGAAGGAGGCCTTCAAGGAGATTTTGCAGGACACCCTGGCGGAGGAATGCAGCCTGGAGGTGGTGCAGAGCGTGCACGATCACCTGTGCGAGCAGATCGCCGAGCAGAAGCACGACAAGGAAGCACCGCCGGTCAAGGTCTCCGCCCCTGCGATCCGCCAGGCCCTGGAGGTCTGCGGCGTGCCGGAGGAAAAGGTGGCGGCCTTCGAGCAGCGCTACCAGGAGCAGTTTGGCGGCGGCATGGACGTCAGCGCCGTCAACGTGGTGGATACAAGGCAATTTGAGGTGCGTACCCCCAACGTTGTCATCAAGGTGGACCCCGAGCACAGCGACCTGGTGGAGACCCGGGTGATCAACGGCAGCAAATATATCCTGATCCGCGCCGACGAGGGTGTGGAGGTCAACGGCGTCAACGTCAGCATCATGCCGATGTAAGGAGGAAACACGATGATTGCGCAGTATCCGCCCATGGGATGGAACAGCTGGGATTGCTACGGCGCGGCGGTGACGGAAGCCACCGTCCGGGCCAATGCGGACTACATGGCCAAAAACTTGAAACAGTATGGCTGGGAATATGTGGTGGTGGATATCCAATGGTATCAGCCCACCGCCTCAAGCCATGCCTACGAGCCCTTTTCCCGCCTGTGCATGGACGCATATGGCCGCTTGCAGCCGGCGGAAAACCGCTTCCCCAGCGCCGCGAACGGCCTGGGCTTTAAGCCCTTGGCGGATTACGTGCATTCTCTGGGACTCAAATTCGGCATCCACATCATGCGCGGCCTGCCCCGCATGGCGGCCCATGAGCGCCTGCCCATTGCGGACAGTGATTTCCGCTGCGACCGGGCTGCCGATCCCAACTCCGTCTGCGCCTGGAACCCGGATATGTACGGCCTGAGGGCCGACCTGCCCGCCGCCCGGGCGTACTATGACAGCATTTTCCGCTTGTATGCTTCCTGGGGCGTGGACTATGTGAAGTGCGACGATATCGCCCGGGAGTATCCCCGGTGCGAAAAGGAAATCGAGATCATTTCCGCCGCCTGCCGGAATTGCGGGCGCGATATCGTGCTCAGCCTGTCGCCCGGCCCGGCGCCCCTGGAGCACGCGGAGCACCTGAAAAAGCACGCCAACCTGTGGCGGATCACGGACGATTTCTGGGACGAGTGGCGGCTGCTGGCAGCCATGTTCGAGCGGGCGGAAAAGTGGTGCGTCCACGCCGGTCCCGGCCATTGGCCGGACGCGGATATGCTGCCCGTGGGGGCCCTGCGCCAGTGCTATGAAAAGGGCGATTGGACCCATTTCACCCAGGCCGAGCAGCGCACCATGATGACCCTGTGGTGCATGCTGCGCTCCCCGCTGATGATCGGCGGCGATCTGCCGAAAAACGATGAATTCACCCTGAAACTGCTCACCAACCAGGCCGTGCTGGATATCGAAAAGACCTCCTGGTGCGCCCATCCCTTGTATACCACGGCGGAGGAATGCGCCTGGATCGCGCCCCGCAGGGACGGCCAGGGCGCTTACGCGGCGGTATTCAACCTGACCGACGCTCCCCGGGAGGTAAGCCTCCAGGTGGAATATCCCTTCTCGCAGGCCATCGAACTGTGGACGGGAAAACCGTATACGGAGCTTAAAGCCTGCCTGCCCGCCCATGACGCCGCCCTGTGGAGGATCGAATAAATGGAGGAGCTTCGCGCGACCATCTCCGAAACCCTGTTCCGCAACGAGGAGAACGGCTACACCGTGCTGGGCTGCCGGGCGGGACGGGAAAACGTCACCGTGGTGGGCATCATGCCCGAGGTGGCCGCCGGAGAGCAGGCGGTGTTCCAGGGGGACTGGATGACCCATCCCCAGTACGGCAAGCAGTTCAAGGCCGCCCAGTGCGAGATCCTGACGCCCTCCACCCTGCTTGGCATCGAGCGGTATCTGGGCAGCGGCCTCATCAAAGGCATCGGTCCCGCCACCGCCCGGCTCATCGTGCAGGAATTCGGCAAAACCGCCCTGGACGTCATCAGCGAGCATCCCGAGCGCCTGACGGAGATCGCGGGCATCGGCAAAAAGCGGGCGGGGCAAATCGCCCAGAGCTTCCAGGAGCAGTACGCCACCCGGCAGGTGATGGTCTTTTTGCAGACCTACGGCGTGTCGCCCAGCCTGGCGGTGAAGATCAGCAAAGTCTACGGCAACCGCGCCCAGGAGATCATCCGCCAGAATCCCTACCGCATGGTGGAGGACATCGAGGGCGTGGGCTTCCTGACGGCTGACCGCATCGCCCTGTCCATGGGCATGGCCCCGGACAGCCCGGAGCGCATCAGCGCGGGGCTGATCTACGCCCTGCAGGACGCCGCCGTTTCCGCTGGCCACACCTTTTTGCCCATGGAGGAGCTTTTGCAGACCGCGGGCAGGCTTTTGCGGGTGCCTGCGGAATCCTTGCAAAATCATCTGACTTCTCTGCTGCTCAATCGCAAGCTGCGCAGCCACGTGGTGGAGGATATGGAGGCCGTGTTCCTGCCCCAGATGTGGCAGGCGGAGGCCGAGATCGCCCGCCGCCTCATGGATTTGCAGGCCGCCGCCCAGACGGTGATGGGCAGCGCCGTCACCGCCCAGATCAGAAATTTTGAAAAGGCCAACGACATCCGCTTTTCCGACACCCAGAAAAAGGCCATTTCCATGGCTGCCCAGCAGGGCCTGCTGGTGATCACCGGCGGCCCCGGCACGGGCAAAACCACCATCATCAACTGCATCCTGTCCCTGCTGGATACCGAAAGCGTGCTGCTGGCCGCCCCCACGGGCCGCGCCGCCAAGCGCATGAGCGAGGCCACGGGCAAGGAGGCCGCCACATTGCACCGCCTGCTGGAATACGGCGGCGAGGACGGCAAATTCACCCGGGATGAGGAGAATCCCCTGGATTGCACCTGCCTGATCGTGGACGAGATGAGCATGGTGGACGTGTTCCTCATGCGGGCCTTCCTGCGGGCGGTGCCCCAGGGCACCCGGCTGATCCTGGTGGGAGACGCGGATCAATTGCCCTCCGTGGGCGCGGGCAACGTGCTGGGGGATATCCTCAAAAGCGGCGCGGTGCCCTCCATCCGCCTGACGGAGATCTTCCGCCAGGCCGAAACCAGCCTCATCGTGCGCAACGCCCATGCCATCAACCGGGGCGAAATGCCCATTCTTAATCAAAAGGGCGGCAATTTCTTCTTTGAGCGCAGGCCCCTGGCCGAGGACGCCGCCCGGTCCATCGTGGAATTGTGCAGCACCCGCCTGCCGGGGTTCCTCAAGACCTTCGAGCCCATGCGGGATATCCAGGTGCTCTCGCCCACCAAAAAAGGGGAATGCGGCGTGCTGGTCCTGAACAACAGGCTGCAAGCCGCCCTTAATCCTCCCGCCCGGAACAAAAACGAGCTGACCTACGGCGACAAGGTGTTCCGCGAGGGCGACAAGGTGATGCACATCAAGAACAACTACCAATTGGAATGGCAGGACGGCAAGGGCGGCGAGGGCCAGGGCGTGTTCAACGGCGATATGGGCGTCGTGCTCAGTGTGGATGCCGAGGAAAAGGAGCTGACGGTGCTCTTTGACGACGGGCGCAGTGCCGATTACGATTACGCCATGCTGGAGGAGCTGGAATTGGCCTATTGTCTGTCCGTGCACAAGAGCCAGGGCAGCGAATTCACCTGCGTGGTCATGCCCGCCGTGGGCGGCCCGCCCATGCTGCTGACCCGCAACCTGTTCTACACCGCCCTCACCCGCGCCCGGCAATTGGTGGTGCTGGTGGGCCGGGAGGACGCCGTGGCCGCCATGGTGAACAACAACCACATCGCCCGGCGCTATACCGCCCTGGCGGAGCGGCTGAGCGAGATGCCGAGGGAATACGAATGAAGCCGGACTGGAAGGGGCTGCTGTTTCCCCGGGCGGCGGATTGCCTGGTCTGCGGCGATCCCCGCAGGGCGGAGGACAAATACTGCCTGTGTCCGGATTGCCGGGATCGTCTGCTTTCCCTGCGATTGCGGGAAAACGTGTGCCCGCGCTGCATGGGGCCCCTGGACGGCAAGGGACAATGCCGGTTCTGCCGGACGGATCGCCTGAAGCCCCTGCGGGCCGGGTATGGCGCTTTTCGCTACGCGGCGGAGGCCAAGACCCTGGTGGAGCAGCTGAAATACGGCTACGCGGACGAGGCGGCGGATGCCCTGTCCGCCATGATGGCCCAGTGCTTCCCGGCGGCGGAGTACGACGCCCTGGTGCCCGTGCCCCTCTATCGCACCCGCCAGCGGGGACGCGGGGCCAACCAGGCGGCGCTGCTTTGTGACCGCGTGGGTCCCAGGGCGGGTCTGCCGGTGCTGGACGCCCTGCGCCGGGTGCGCAATACCCAGACGCAGATCCACCTGAATCCCTCGGAGCGGCAAAAGAACGTGCGCGGGGCCTTCGCCGCAGTCGTGGACGTGCAGGGCCTGCGGCTCTTGCTGGTGGACGACGTGCGCACCACCGGCGCCACCACCCGGGCCTGCGCCGAGGCGCTGCTGGCCGCCGGGGCCAAATACGTGGGCGTGCTCACCGCCACCATCGCGACACAATAAAAAGGGGTTTGCCATGAGCTTTTTACAGGAGATCGTAAAACAGTTTCCCATCCGCAAAAGCCGGGAGCAGAAGGACGCCTTTCTTAAGTACGCCCTGCTCCAGGCCCGGCGCATGGGATATCCGGCCAGAATTTCAGAGGACGCCAGGCACCGCAATTTCGTGGCGGGGGACCCGGACAAGGCGGCGGTGCTGTTCACCGCCCACTATGACACCCCGGCCAATATGGTGCTGCCCAATCTGATCATCCCGCGCAATCTGCCCCTGTATTTCGGCTATCAGCTGGGCATCGTCGCCCTGCTGTTCCTGCTGTGCGCGGCGCTGAGCTTTGGCGTGTTCACCCTGACCCAAAGCGGCCTCGTGGCGCTGATCACCTTTTTGATCGCCTATTACGCCCTGCTGCTGCTTATGATCATGGGCCCCGCCAATAAAAACAACGTCAACGACAACACCTCCGGCGTGGCCGCGGTGCTGCGGCTGATGGAAAGTCTGCCGCAGGAGGCGCGGGACCGGGCGGCCTTCGTGCTCTTTGACGATGAGGAAAAGGGCCGTCAGGGCAGCAAGGCCTTTGCCGTCCGTCATCCCGAGGTCAAAAAAGGCACGCTGATCTTTAACATGGACTGCGTGGGGGTGGGGGACCACCTGCTGGTCATCGGCAAAAATTACGCACGGCCCCTGCCGGATTACGCCTTGCTGCAGCAGGCTTTGACTCCGGAGGACGGGATCATGCCCCACTTCTATCCCAGCACCGGCACCACCATGAATTCCGATCAGCGGGCCTTCCGCCGGGGCGTTGGCTGCGTGTTTTGCAAGCGGCGGCCCATTGTGGGCTATTACACCCCCAACATTCATACCCAGCGGGATACCGTGGCGGACGAGAAGAACATCGAATATCTGGCCCGGCATCTCACGGACTTTGTAAAAGCTTTGGCGGAAAATTGATTTTTGACCGGCGCTGCGGTACAATAAAACCCCAAGAAACGGAGGTGAGCGCATGAAAAAGCTGCTGATATTCCTTGTGTTTTGTTTGATGATCTGTCCCGCCTTTGCCGAGGAGGCCTGGTTTGCGGACCAGGAGGCCCAGCTTGTGCCCCCGGGCGTGGAGGCCCAGGTGGACCGGCAGGTCTATGCGCTCGCTCTGCCGGAGGGGCGGCAGGCCCTGAGCCTGCGGCTGACGGCGGAAGGCAATCTGCGCTTTGGCCGCTATGATCAGATCGTGCGCACGGCGCTGCTGGACGCCGAAACCGGCGAGGAGATCGGCCTGGAGGCCATCTTCCCCGATCCGGACGCCTTGCAGGAATTCCTGGACGCCTATGTGGAGGAAAACGTGCTGGAGGGGCTCAACACCTATCTGGACGCCTCCGATCTCCTGCCCGTGCCCCTGGACGCGGTGAGCTTTGACGATCAGGGCGCCACTTTCCATTATCCCACCAATCGATTCAGATTTTTCAGCGGCCATGCCGGGGCGGTGCAGCTGCAATGGTATGAGCTGCGGGAGCTGACGGCGATCAGCGAAATGGGCGCGCCGCTGCCCCTGGAGCCGGGCGGAAACATTGACGAGCTGCTGGAAACCTACGGCAGCCTCACCGAGCCCGATCTGGTGACGGGCGGCGAGCTCTATGAATTTGAAGCCACGGCCCTGCGCGGGGTGCAGGCCATCGCGGACGATACCGGCAGGGTGATCGCCGTGCGCTACGCCCGCTTTGAATGGCGGGGCGTCACCCCCGGCATGTCCCGGGAAGAGGTGGAAGCCCTGTTGTCCAGCGCTGATGTGACGGTGGATCTGGACGCCGACACGGCGGTCTATCTGTGTGTGCAGCCCGGCACCCGCGCCGATTATGGCGATACCCGATTGTATTATGACGAGGACGGCACGCTCTGCTTGCTGGAGCGCGTTGTGGAGAAGGAGTAAATTTTCTGTATGGCGCAAGCAAAAAAAGCTCAGGTGAAGATCAAAACCACGGATCGCGGCGGCATGGCGCGGCTGGTCATCGGCTGCGTGCTTACCGCCGTGGGCCTGGGCTGGTTTTTCGGCCTTTTTATGAATACCTCCAGTTCCTGGAGCACCCTGCGCTTTTTCCGGGATACGGCCAACGGCTTGGGCGGGGCGCTGTGCATCCTGCTGCCCTTTTTCGCCCTGTGGGGCGGCGGGCTGCTCTATGCATCCAGCCGCCGCCGGGTGTCCTATCGCATTTATCTGTGCGCCCTGGGCATGTATCTGTGCCTGCTGTCCATCCTGACCCTCACCACCTCTGTGGGCAACAGGACCAATTCCCTGATGCTCTACATCGGCAACAGCAACAAAACCTCCCTGGGCATCGTCAACAATACTTCTTTTACCGCCTATCTGCGGGGAGCCTATAACCTGCGGGCCTTCAACGGCGGCCAGCTGGCGGGGGGCGGTCTGCTGGGCATGCTGCTGGCCTATCCGCTCTACGCCGTGTTCGGCGCGCCGGGGGGCGTGACCCTGCTGGCGCTGATGATGCTGGTGCTGTTTTTGATCCTGATCCGGGTGAACCCGGCGGATATCATCAGCGCCGTCAGCGACCGCCGCTACCGCCGGGAGGAGGAAGAGCAGCGCTATGAACAGCCCGAAGCCTCCGCCGAGGAGGAACCCCAGGCTCCCGTCTGGCAGCCCGGCGCGGTGTCCTATCCCATGGAGCCGCTGATCCGCCCCCAGACTGTCAACTATACCGGCACCAGCGTGCAGAGCGACGTGGAGCAGAGCTACCTGGTGAATGACCGAGACCTGACGCCACCCACGCCTGCCGCGCCGGAGACGCCCGCGGGCTTTGTGCCGGTGCAGTCGGGTGTGCTCTATGAGGAGCATATCCCCGTGACGGATACGCCGCCCGAGCGTCCGGTCCGCCGTCGCCGCAGCGAGCCCCAGCCCGCGCCTACGGAAAAGCCCGCGGAAAAACCTATGGAAAAGCCCATCCCGCAGCCCGTTATACCGCAGAGTGTTCCCGCGCCGCGGCCTGAACCCAAGCAGGAACCGGAAGACCTGCCCTGGTATGGCGAGGGCGAGACCATCCCGCCCATCGTGGAGGAGAAGCCCACGCCTGTTACTCCTGTAAAGCCCGCGCCTGTCAGGCCCGCCGTCACCGGCGAAGCCAAGCAGGTGTTCACCGATCCCGCCGTGCCCCTGACGGGCGAGCGCATCTCCATCACCGGCCAGAACAACGACAGGCCCCGCATCGATCCCTTCGAGGTGAAGCACACGGCGGAGCCCATGAAGAAGCCCGAGGGCGAGTATTCCTTCCCGCCCATGGGCCTCTTGCGGGAGCCCAAGCACCAGCGCCAGGATACCTCCCAGGAGGATAACGCCCGGGCGCAGATGCTGGAGCATACCCTGAGCAGCTTCAACATCACCGCCAGCGTGGAATACGTGGTGCACGGCCCCGCCATCACCCGCTTTGCCCTGCGGCTGGCGGACGGCGTCAACGTCAACCGCTTGAACACCGTCAGCAACAACCTGGCCATGAGCATGAAGGCTGTGGGCCTGCGCATCGAGATCCCCATCCCCGGCACCAGCCTGGTGGGCATCGAGGTGCCCAATGAAAAGGTATCCATGGTCACCCTGAAAGAGGTGCTGGACAGCGACGTCATGCGGGCCAATCCCTCGCCCACGGCGGTGGCCATCGGCAAGGACATCACCGGCCAGCCCATCATGTGCGAGCTGAGCGACATGCCCCATATGCTGATCGCCGGTGCCACCGGCAGCGGTAAATCCGTGTGCATCAACTCGATCATCCAAAGCATCCTCTACCGCGCCACGCCCCAGCAGGTGCGCATGCTGATGATCGACCCCAAGCTGGTGGAGCTGCAGCCCTACAACGGCATCCCGCATCTGCTCACCGAAGTGGTGTCCGATCCCAAGAAGGCCGCCGCCGCCCTGGATTGGCTGGTGCAGGAGATGGGGGACCGCTATCGCCGCTTCCAGCAGATCGGCGTGCGCAACATCCAGGGCTACAACAAAAAGATGACCAACGAGGCGGACCATATGCCCGACATCGTGGCCATCATCGACGAGTTCAGCGACCTGATGGTGCAGTGCCGCAAGCAGGTGGAGGAGAGCATTCAGCGTCTGGCCGCTCTGGCCCGCGCCGCCGGCATCTATATGATCGTGGCCACCCAGCGCCCCTCCGTGGACGTCATCACCGGCGTCATCAAGGCCAATATCCCCAGCCGCATCGCCTTCGCCGTGGCCAACAACGTGGACAGCCGCACCATCATCGATTCCGTGGGCGCGGAGAAGCTGCTGGGCAAGGGCGACATGCTCTACTTCCCCCGCAGCGAATTCCGTCCCATCCGCGTGCAGGGCTGCTTCGTCTCCGACGGCGAGGTACAGGAGATCGCGGACTACGTGAAGGAGCATAACGACGCCCTCTATGACGCCCGGGTGGACGAGCACATGGAAAAGGCCACCCAGGAGGAGGAACAGCAGGCCGCGGGCGGCAAAGAGCCCGATTACGAATACCAGGCCGATACCGAAAACGAAATGCTGCAAAAGGCCATTGCCATGGCCGTGGAGAGCGGCCAGATGTCCATCAGCATGCTCCGCCGCCGCCTGGGCCTGGGCCACAGCCGGGCGGGCAAGCTCATCGACACCATGGCCCAAATGGGCATTGTCAGCCAGGACGAGGGCCCCAAGCCCCGCCGCACCCTGATCACCCGGGAGGATTATCTCAAGATGCAGGCGGAGATCATGGACCAGTAAAAAAGCATCATAAAAGCTCCTGCTGCCTCAACGATCAGCAGGAGCTTGTTTTATACTTTCCTTGTAAGAGTAGGAAAACAGAAATTTGACGGGGAAGGGGTACGCTTCTCTTTTGCGTCAAAAGAGAAGCAGAAAACCTGCGTTTGTCGCCGTAAAAGCAACTGACGCAACGAGCGCTGTGCGCAAGGCGCACAGCGAAAAACCGCTGGACAGACCTGAAAATGAAAGCATTCATTTTCAGGCTGGCCATCGGTTTTTCTTATGCCCGGAAGCTCTCGCTGCGGCTTCCAAGTTACAGGCGCAGATTGTTTGTTATTGTTATTAAGCCGGTTCGTCCGCTGAGGTCCAGGAGAAGAATTCTCCTGGCGCAGAGGCTTGGAGGCCGCGGAGGCCTCCAACGTCTCCCCTTACCAATTACTGGTTGTCTGTCCAAATCGGGAAGAAGCTGTTTTACTTTCTTCCTTCCTGCTTGATCATGGGCGGCAGCTTGATCGTCATGCTGCTGCGCTCCACTTCGTTGGTTTGCATGTTTTCGGCCCGGACGCGCAGCTGCATTTCGCAGCCTTTTGCAAGCAGCTTTTCGTCGCAGCCGAACAGGGTCATGATATAGCTTTCGCCCTCGTCGTCCCGCTGGAAGTAGGCCCAGCCCTCCAGGGTGGGTTCCACCCAGATATCGTATTCCAGCAGCCCCCGGCCCTGGCTCCAGTCCGCCAGGGAGATGGATTCCCCGTCGAACCACAGCATACCGTCCTCGTCGGGCTCGATCTCGCCGCCATAGTAAACCACCATCTTGTCCTTTTCCCGGGCCGTCACGTGGAAGGTGAGGCTCAGGCCTTCGGCGCTCCAATAGGCCTCGTTGGCCTGAATATCCAGCGTTTTTCCGTCATATTGGAGGATCGTGGGCTTCACGATGGCGTCCTCCACGATGTCCATGCGGGCCACGGTGCCCTCCTGGCCCAGAAATTCCCGGATGGAGGCCCAGTTGGCCGCGGCCAGGGCCACGGCGGAGATCAGCGCCAGGGCCAGCGCGGCCACCAGAGCAAACGACAGCTTCTTTTTCATTTTCGGTTCTCCTTCTGTTTGGGCTTGCGCCCTGATTTTTTGCGCCAGGCGGGGGTCTCCCGTCAGCGCGCTCAGGCGGCGGTCCACCGCCTGCTGAAAGGCCTTGCGCTCCGCTTCCTCCCTCATGCTTCGTCCCTCCCTTCGATCATGCCCTTTAGCTTCCGCCGCGCCCGGCTCAGCCGATCCGATACGGCGGACCGGGAGATGCCCAGGGCTTCGGCAATGTCCCTTTCGTCCATGCCGTGATAATAGTACAAGAGCGTCACTTCCCGCAGCCTGCGGGGCAGACGCATCACCTCCACGATCAGGCTTTCCTCCCGGCTGGAGAAGGGCGCGCCGCTTTCCGGCAGATCCTCCGGGGTCACCCGCCGGTCCATGTGCCGAAACCATTCGGACCGGTACAGATCGCGGCAGGTGTTGATGGCGATGCGCGTCAGCCAGGTCTTTTGGCTGCTGTCGCCCCGGAAGGCCTGCAGGCTGCGGTAGGCCTTGAGAAAGGTCTCCTGCACGGCGTCCTCGGCCAGCTGCCTGTCCCGCAGATACAGGTAGCAGGTGCGCAGCAGCTTGTCCTGGTTTTGCGAAACGAGTTCTTCAAAAGCGGAATCTTCCATGCGCTTTCCTCCTTTCACCTGTATAGACGGATGAGCCCGACAAAATGACGGATCAAAAAAAGAAAACCCGCGATAGGCAGGTTTTCTTGCGTTTTGTGCGGATCAGATCAGGATTTCCCCATCCAGCTCAGCCTGACTCACCGCGCCGGTATCCAGGGCCAATTGCTTCAGCTCGTTGTACACGCCGGCCTTGGTCAATTCCATATAGGGTCCCACGTACACCACGTGCAGAATGCCGAAGGTGAAGCCGGACAGCAGCATCCAGCCCAGGAAGCTGAGCTCCATGACGAAGTAATCGAGCCGGTGGCCGCGCATCATGCGTTCGCTGAGGCGGCTGGCCTCCATGGCGGGCACGTTGGGGCAATCCGCCAGGATGTAGGGCGTCAGGGCGAAGCTGTAATTTTTGATGACGCCGGGAACGATGAACAGCAGGCTCCACAGGAAGATCTGCAATTCCATCCACAGCATGCCGCCCATCTTGCGCAGAAAGCCGTTGTCGAAGGTGTCGGACACGGCGGCGCTGACGGCCACGGGGGTATCCCGCCAGCAGTTCAGGTAGAAGAAGGCCCCCATCACCAGGATGACGCCGGTGAGCACCATGGTCAAAAAGCCCATGGAAATGGTGGTCAGCACCAGCTCCGCCGCCACGATCAGCAGCATCATGCTGATGCAGATACTGCGGTTGCGGTAAAATACGTTCTTGGCCTCCGCCTTGATGGCGACGCGATCAAAGGTATCCATTTTTATTTCTCCGTTATTTCAGAATATTGACGCCGTTGACGAACACGGCGCAGACGCTGGTGGACACCTCGAAGGGGCTGCCGTTGGTGATGACGATATCGGCGTCCTTGCCCGCCTCCAGGGAGCCCACCCGGTCTTCGATGCCCGCGTGTTTGGCGGGATTGATGGTGATGGCCTGCAAAGCGTCAAAGGGATCCATGCCGCTCTTGACGGCCAGACCGGCGCACAGGGGCAGGTATTCCTGGGGGATGACGTCCGCGTCGGTGATGATGCTCACCTGGATGCCCGCCCGGGCCAGGATGCCGGGGGTGGTGAAGCTCTTGTTGCGCAGCTCCCATTTGCTGGCGTCGGTCAGGCTGGGCCCCACGGCGCAGGGATACCCGGCCTTGGCCAGCTCCTCCACGATCAGGTGGCCTTCGGTCACGTGCTCCAATGTCAATCTGACGCCGAATTCCTTGGCGATGCGGATGGCGGTAAAGATGTCCTCGGTGGCGTGGGCGTGGGCTTTCAAGGGCAGTTCGCCCCGGATCACCGGGCGAAGGGCCTCCAGCTTCATGTCGAAGGCGGGCAGCTTGCTTTCATCCTCGCCTGCGGCCACGATCTTGCGCTCGTATTCCCGGGCTTTAAACAGCATCTCCCGCAGCTTGGCGGCGGTGGTCATGCGGCTGCTGTCGCACTTGTCGCGGTAGCAGCGCTTGGGGTTTTCGCCAAAGGCGCACTTCATGGCGATGGGGTCCCTGACGACCATATCGTCCACGCAGCGGCCCACGGTCTTGACAGCAAAGAAGGTGCCGCCCAGCACGTTGGCGCTGCCGGGTCCCACGCACACGGTGGTGACGCCGGCCCGGGAGGCATGCTCCAGGGAGGGCTGCATGGGCTTGAAGCCGTCGATGCCCCGCAGGTGCGGGGTGACGATATCGTTCATTTCGTTGTAGTCGGTGCCCTCATAGCCGATGCCGTAGCCTGCCAGTCCCAGATGGGAGTGGGCGTCGATGAAGCCGGCATAGGCGTCCATGCCCTGCGCGTCCAGCACCTCCGCGCCGGGATAATCGATGCCGGGGGCGATGCGGCTGATCTTGCCATCCTCAATCAGGATGTCCGCGTCAAAGGGCTCGCGGTGGATGCTGTCATGGATATGGGCGTTTTTGATCAGGGTTTTCATACGTTTTTCCTCCTATCAAAGTGCTTTGAGCCAACGGGCGGCCATATCGATCCAGTTTTCGCATTCCGGGCGCAGGTTTTCTCCGCCCCGGGGATACACTTCTTCACTGCCCAGGGACAGGCCGTGGACGCCCTTCTGGTAGATATGCATTTCGCAGGGCACGCCGTGCTGCCGCAGGGCGGCGGCAAAGAACAGGCTGTTTTCCACGGGCACCGATCCATCCTCCCAGGTATGCCACAGGAAGGTGGGCGGGGTCTGGTCGGTCACTTGCTTTTCCAGGGAGACGGTTTCCAGCAGGCCCTCCTGATTTTTGCCCAGCAGGTTGTCTATGGAGCCCCGATGGGCAAAGGACCCGGAGGTAATGACGGGATAGCACAGGATCATGGCGTCCGGACGGCTTTCCTCGCCGAATTGCGGCCACTTGACGCCAATGTGACAGGCGGCGTGCCCGCCGGCGGAAAAGCCCATGACGGCGATCTTTCGGCTGTCGCACAGCCATTCTTCGGCATGGGACTTGGCATAAGCCACCGCCTCGGCGGCTTCGTTCAGCGCCTGGGGATAGATGGCCGGGGCCACGGAATAGCGCACGATCACCGCCTGGATGCCCAGGGCCAGCAGCCGCAGGGCTACCGGCTCGGCCTCCCGGTCACTGCGGTAGGCGTAGCCTCCGCCGGGAAAGATCAGCGCCAGGGGACGGCGGCGGCTGTTCTCCACCGCCCGGTTGTCCGTCAGATAGGTTTCCAGCACTACGCCGGTTTTCGGCAGGGGGATGCATTCGTGACGCATGGGATCAGCTCCTGTCAATCGATAAAGTCAAACTGCATATCCTCGATCTGCACGGTGTCGCCCTCGCCCGCGCCCGCCTTGCGCAGGGCGTCGATGACGCCGGTGCGGCGCAGGGTCAGGTGGAACCACTTCATGCTGTCGGTGTCCTCAAAGTTCACGCTGCCCAACAGCCGCTCCATGGCCGCGCCCTCCACCAGATACACGCCGCCGTCCTTGCGCACGGTGTAGCCGCTCAGGTCGGGCAGATCGTCCAGGAATTCCTCCTGCTCGTAGGGGGTCACCGGGGGCAGCTCGGAGAGCTTGCGGGCCACGGCGTCCAGCAGTTCGTCAAAGCCCTGCCGGGTGGCGGCGGACACGGCGAACACCGGCACGTCGGGATATTTTTCCCGGAATAATTCCAGATATTCCGGGCCGTCGGGCAGATCCATCTTGTTGGCCGCCACGATCTGCGGGCGGTTTTTCAGGTCGCCATAGCGCTCCAGCTCCAGGTTGATGGCCTCGTAATCCGCAATGGGATCACGGCCCTCGCTGCCCGCCATGTCGACGACATGGATCAGCAGGCGCGTGCGCTCCACATGCCGCAGAAAATCATGCCCCAAGCCCGCACCGTCGCTGGCGCCTTCCACCAGGCCGGGGATATCCGCCATGACGAAATCCAGGCCGTGGCGGCGCACGATGCCCAGGTTGGGGGTCAGGGTGGTAAAGTGATAGTTGGCGATCTTGGGCTGGGCCCGGGTGACGACGCTCAGGATCGTGCTCTTGCCCACGTTGGGGAAGCCCACCAGGCCCACATCCGCGATGGTCTTGAGCTCCAGGGTGAATTTGAAGGGCTGGGTCACCACGCCGGGCTTGGCAAAGTTGGGAGCCTGCCGGGTGGGGGTGGCAAAGTGGGCGTTGCCCCAGCCGCCCCGGCCCCCGTGCAGCAGCACCCGCTGCTGGCCGTCCTCAAACATATCGGCCACGATCTGGCCGTTTTCGCCCCGCACCACGGTGCCCACGGGCACCTTGATGATCATATCCTCGCCGTTGCGCCCGCTGCACCGCCCGCCCCGACCATCCTCGCCGTTCTGGGCCCAGTATTTGGCCTTCATGCGGAAGTCCAGCAGGGTGTGCATGTTGCCGTCCGCCAGCAGCACGATGCTGCCGCCATGGCCGCCGTCGCCGCCGTCCGGACCGCCGTTGAGGACAAATTTTTCCCGATGGAAGGATACGCAGCCGTTGCCGCCGTTGCCGGCCTTGGCCGTAAAGGGCGCGTGATCTACAAACAATGCCATGGTTTACTCCTTTGCGCTCTCGGGGGCCAGCCGATCACAGGCCCACAGCACCACGATGCCCGCGATCAGGGCGATGACGCCGATGAGATCGATATTTTTGAAGCCGGGGAACACGCAGCCGATGCTGCCCACCACGAAGCCGAAGATGGCCGCGTAGGTGATATTTGGATATTTGCTCAGCAGGAACTTGATGAGCTTGGAGCAGAACACCAGCCCCAGCACCACGCCGATCCCGAAGGGCAGCAGCAGGATCACGGCGCTCATCAGATTGCTGCTGGTCAGGGCGGCCACGGCGGCGATGATCTTGCCGTACACGCCCAGCAGCAGCATCACAAAGGAGCCGCTGATGCCCGGGATGATCATGGTGGAGGAGGCGATGACGCCGTACACCAGCATGAGCAGCGCCTGGCCCACGTCCACATTGCCCAGGGCGGCCCCGGCCTTGGCGGCTTCCTTGGCCTCGTCGGTGTTGCCCGCGGCGATCATGGGGATCATGATGCCAAAGCCCACCAGGAAGGCGATCAGCGTGCCCGCGGTCAGGCGCACCTTGCCGCCCTGCATAAAGGAGCTTTTGAACAGCATGGGCAGGCTGCCCAGGATGACGCCCACAAAGAACATGGCGCTCTGGGCGGGATAGCGCTCCAGCAGCCAGTTCATCAGCTTGCCAAAGGCCAGTATGCCGATCACCGCGCCCACGCCGAACACCAGGATGAACTTCCATTCCTTCTTGATGCCCTTGATGGGGTCGCTCAGTATGCCGATCAGCCGCTCATACACGCCGAACACCACCGCCATGGTGCCGCCGGACACGCCCGGGATCACGTTGGCCAGGCCGAACAGCACGCCGGCCAATACGAAAAACAGATTTTGCATCATTTCTGCAAAGGTTCTCCTTCAATCAAATTGGTGCCATACACACCTATTATACAGTATACATGAAAAAAGCGGAAAAGTACAGCCAAAAACGAGAAAGATCCTTCCGAATAAATCGGAAGGACCCTTGAAAAAAGATTATTACTTTACCACGATATTGAGCAGCCGTCCGGGGACGAAGATGAACTTGACGATCTGCTTGTCGCCTACGGCCTTGACCACGTCGGGATGCTCCCGCAGGGTGTCGGCGTCCTCGCGGGTCAGGTTCGCGGGCACCATGATGCGGCCCCGGATCTTGCCGTTGATCTGGATGGCGATTTCCACCTCGTCCTTCACCATGGCGGCCTCGTCGTATTCGGGCCAGGGCTGGGTGTAGATGGGCGCGCCAAAGCCGTTCATCTCCCAGATCTCCTCGGTCACGTGGGGAGCCACGGGGTTCAGCAGCAGCAGCAAGGCCTTGTATTCGCCCCGGGTCACGCTGCCTTTTTTCACCAGCTCGTTCACCAGCGTCATCATCTGGGCGATGGCGGTGTTGAACTTCATGCCGTCAAAGTCCTCGCTCACCTTCTTGATGGTGGCGTGCACGCTGGCCTTCATGTCGTCGCTCAGACCCTCGTCGTCGGTCAAAATGCCCTGCAGGCGCCATACGCGCTCGATGAACTTGCGGCAGCCCACCGCGCCGGTGGTGCTCCACGGGATGGCCTGATCGAAGGCACCCATGAACATCTCGTACATGCGGAAGGCGTCCGCGCCCAGCAGATCCACCATCTCGTCAGGATTGATCACGTTGCCGCGGGATTTGCTCATCTTCTGGCCGTCGGTGCCCAGCACCATGCCGTGGCTGGTGCGCTTCTTGTAGGGCTCGCTGACGGGGCTTACGCCGATGTCGTAGAGGAACTGGTTCCAGAACCGGCTGTACAGCAGATGCAGGGTGGTGTGTTCCATGCCGCCGTTGTACCAGTCCACGGGCATCCAGTATTGCAGGGCCTCCTTGGCGGCCAGGGCCATGTCGTTCTTCGGGTCGCAGTATCGCAGGAAGTACCAGCTGCTGCCGGCCCATTGGGGCATGGTGTCGGTCTCGCGCTTGGCGTCGCCGCCGCACTGGGGGCACTTGCAGTTCACCCAATCGGTGATCTTGCTGAGGGGGCTTTCGCCGGTCTCGGTGGGCTCGTAGTTCTTGATGTCGGGCAGCAGCAGGGGCAGGTCCTTTTCGTCCAGGGGCACCATGCCGCACTTCGGGCAATGCACGATGGGAATGGGCTCGCCCCAATAGCGCTGGCGGGCAAACACCCAGTCGCGCAGCTTATAGTTGATCTTGCGCTCGCCAAAGCCGTGCTCGATGGCGTATTCGATGGCGGCCTTCTTGGCTTCCGCCACGGTCATGCCGTTCATGAAGCCGCTGTTCACCATGGTGCCGGTGGCCACGTCGGGATAGCATTCCTCCTGCACATTTTTGCCGCCGCTTACCACCTCCACGATAGGCAGGCCGAACTTCTTGGCAAAGTCCCAGTCGCGCTCGTCGTGGGCGGGCACGGCCATGATGGCGCCGGTGCCGTAGGTCATCAGCACGTAGTCGCTGATCCAGATGGGAATGCTCTTGCCCGTCATGGGGTTGATGGCGCGCAGGCCGTCGATCTCCACGCCGGTCTTGTCCTTGTTGATCTCGGTGCGCTCAAAGTCGCTCTTGCGCTGGGCGGCGGCGCGGTATTCCATCAGGGCGTCGTAGTTTTTGATCTGATCCTTGTATTTTTCAATGTAGGGATGCTCGGGGGAAAGCACCATGTAGGTCGCGCCAAACAGCGTATCCACGCGGGTGGTGAACACGCGCAGCTTGTCCTGGGTGCCCTCCAGCTGGAAGTC
Organism: uncultured Eubacteriales bacterium; assembly: GCA_902781945.1. Classification (GTDB taxonomy): domain Bacteria; phylum Bacillota; class Clostridia; order Christensenellales; family Aristaeellaceae; genus SFMI01. The sequence continues at coordinate 20,469 of CACZLE010000017.1, forward strand.
CACCTCGCTGCCCTCGCTGCGGCCAATCCAGTTGCGCTGGCTGATCTTCACCCGGTCGATGAAGTCCACGTCGTCCAGGCCGTCCAGCAGCTTTTGGGCATAGGCGGTGATTTTCAGCATCCATTGGCTCTGCTGGCGATGCACCACGGGGCTGCCGCAGCGCTCGCACACGCCGTCCACCACTTCTTCGTTGGCCAGCACGCACTTGCAGCCCGTGCACCAGTTGACGGGCATGTTGCTCTTGTAGGCCAGGCCGCGCTTGAACATCTGCAAAAAGATCCATTGGGTCCACTTGTAGTAGTTCGGATCGGTGGTATCCACTTCCCGGTCATAGTCAAAGCTGAAGCCCAGCATCTGCAGCTGCGCCCGGAAATGATCGATGTTCTTTTTCGTCACCTCGGCGGGGTGCACGTGGTTCTTGATGGCGTAGTTTTCCGTGGGCAGGCCAAAGGCGTCCCAGCCGATGGGATGCAGCACGTTGTAGCCCTGCATGCGCTTTTTGCGGGCCACGATGTCCAGCGCCGTGTAGGGCCGGGGATGGCCCACGTGCAGGCCCTGTCCGGAGGGATAGGGGAACTCGATCAGGGTGTAATACTTGGGCTTGCTGTAATCGTTGGTGGCGGCAAAGGCCTTGTTGTCGGCCCAGATCTTCTGCCACTTCTTTTCGATTTTCGCCGGCTCGTACATGGGAATCTCGCGCATGATTGCCTCCTCAAAATAAAAATACCCGCCCGTCTTTTCACAAAGACGAAACGGCTGTTTCGCGGTACCACTTTGCTTGCGGCTTTCGCCGCCCCTCGCATGCGCTGTATCGGGCGCCCCCGGTGGGCCTACGCAAAGGTTCGGGCCTTCCCTCCCCTTTTCTCAGCACCCCTGGCTCCGGAGCGAGCGGCCCGCTCTCCCTCTCCGCGCTTCCACCACCCGCGCGGCTCTCTGAACAGGAAAAAGCAGGCGTTCTCCTTCATGGCCGTATGACTTGACTATTATATAAAAAAGTTGGGGATTTGTAAAGAAAAATATTCTGCGATCTACTGCTCCACCCGATAATACCGAAACCCCACATCCTCCCTGACCAGCCGGAACCCCGCCTTCTCCAGCACGTGCTGGCTGCGGGTGTTGGTGATCACGGCGTCGGCGTTCACGGCCAGCATGGCCAAGCGGTCAAAGGCATACCGCACCGCCAGCCGTTCGGCCTGGGTGCCGTAGCCCCAGCCCTTGACGGCGTCGTTTTGCAGGTGAATGCTGAGGGCGCATTCCCGCCTGTCCCGGTTGATGGCCTTCAATTGCACCTCTCCGATGGGCCGTCCGTCCAGCAGCACGGCGAACAGCACCCGGTCAGGCGTCTGCCGAGCATCAAAATATCGATCCACCGTCGCCGCGTCATACACATAGGGCCGATACTCCGCGGCTTCCAGATACAGGGCCGGATCATTTTCCCAGCCCTGGTACAGCGCGTGGCACTGCGCCCGGGTCATGACGGCCAATTCAACCTTGCCCATACTGCTCCCTGCTCATTTCCATCTCCACCACCTGCCAGGTCTCGCCGCCCACGGTGGTATCCCGGGTGCTGACGGGCACAAAGCCCAGGGCGCGATAGCAGCGATACCCCGGCACATTCTGGGCGTATACGCCGATGGTCACCTTCTCGGCCCCCATGATCTCAAAGGCCAATTTGAGCCCCAGGCCCAGCATTTGCCGACCGATGCCCTGACCGCGCCGGGCCGCGTCCACGATCACCCAGCCCAGCCGCAGCACCCGATGATCGCCTGCCGGATACCGGACGATAAAATGCCCCACGGGCTCATCTCCGTCAAAGGCCATGAAGGGATAAAAGTTGTCTGGCTCGGCGCATAGCCCGTTGCGGGCAAAATAAACTTCATTCAAAGCTTCCGCCGACAGGGGATAGGGGCCGATCAGCTCCCCGCCCCACAGATGATAGGTCTTTTGATCCCGGCACCAGCCGATGATCGCATCGGCGTCGCAGGGCTTATAGGGCCGCAGTCGCAGCATGGCTTTCCCTCCACAAAAGAACCGGGGAAAGGCAGCCCATCCCCGGTATGTTCTCGTTTGCTTATTTGCCCTGGTGCGCCTTGAGGCATTCCAGGCCCACGTCGGGATAGTTGGTGATCAGCACGTCCGCGCCTTCCTTGAGCACGGCCTCCAGATCCTCCTTGCGATTCACGGTCCAGGGGTTCACCTGGATGCCCGCCTTGTGGGCTTCGGCGCACTCGCCGCCGGGCAGCAGCACCTCGGTAAAGTGCGGATGGATGGCGTCCATGCCCAGTGCCACGGCGTAGGCCCAGGGCCTATACAGGGTGGCTTCGTACAGCAGGCCGCAGTACAGGCTCTTGTCGATGGCCTTCACCCGCAGCATGCTCAGATGGCTGAAGGAGGAAAAGATGATCTTGTCCAGCATGCCTTCCTTGGCGGCCAGATCGATGACCTTCTGCTCCAGGCCCGGATAATCCAGGCAGCTGTTTTTCAGCTCCGTGTTGATCTTCATGCCGTAGGGCTTCAGCAGATGGAAAACCTCCTGCAGGGTGGGGATTGTGGCGTCCTTGTATTCCGGGTGGGTCTTGTTGAAATGGTGGGATTTGAGTTCACTGAGCGTCATATCCTTGATGAAGCCCGTGCCGTCGGCCACGCGGTCGATGGTCTCGTCGTGGGCCACCACCAGTTCGCCGCTCTTGCAGATATGCACGTCCAATTCCACGCCGTGGGCGCCCATCTTGGCCGCCAGCTCAAAGGCTTCCAGGGTGTTTTCCGGCGCGTAGCCGGAAGCGCCGCGATGACCGAAAATGTACTGACTCATGGGAAAAACCTCCTTTATATTTAAAGCATCGCTTCAAAGATCTCATGCCGGGGCGAGGGGATGACGCAGGTGGACACCAGGGTGCCGTCCTTGCGGGAGGGCACGGTGCCCGCGTCGATGGCGGCCTGCACGGCGGCCACCTCACCGCTGAGGGTCACATAGCTTTTGCCGCCGATGCCCAGGCCCAGCCGCACCTCCATCAGCCGCACGTCCGCCGCCTTGGCGGCCAGATCGCCCGCCACCACCGCCGCCGCGATGGTGTAGAATTCCATCACGCCCATGGCGTTCAGCTCTCCCGGCGGGTTGCCGCCGCCGATGGCCTGCACCATCTGCGGGTCCAGGCTGGCGATGGTCAGATCGTCCACCAGATATTCGCCCGCGTAGCGCTTGCCCGCGTCCATGGCCGCCGCCACCGCCGCCACCTCGCCGTAGATGACCACCGTATATTTGCCGGGGCATACCGCCCCCGCCTTGATCAGCGTCACTTCGGCGGCTTTCAGCATGGCGTCGCCCGCGATCACGCCCCGCGCGATGCTGTTGGTTTCCAGCAGACCCAATGAAATCATGGCTGTGTTTCCTTTCGATCAGTCAGTCGGCAAAGGTAATGGTTTGTTTTTCCGCGTCCACCGTGGCCACGGGCCCGAAGGGGATGATGCACCGGGGCAGGGCGTGGCCAACGTTCACATTGCACAGGATGGGCAGATGGGGGTCGCCAATGATCTCCCGCAGCGCCGCCTTGTATTCCGCGTGATATTTGTCGTCCATGGGCTTGCCCGCGATCACGCCGTTGATCACGCCGAAAACGCCGGTTTCTTTCAGATATTGCAGGGATTTGCGGTATTTTTTCGGGGTGGGCTGCTCCTCGCTGGATTCCAGCAGCAGAATGCGGCCCCGCCAGTCCTCCAACGAGGGGAAAAGGCCGTATTTGCGGCAGGTTTCCGGCATGTCTGCGTAGCGTTCGGCGTCGAATATGTCGTACAGGCTGTCGATGCAGCCGCCCAGGATGGGGCCGCTGAAATGGGCAGCTCCTTGCAGCAATTCAAAGCCGCGATCCGGATGACTGACCAGCGGCGTTCCCACCTGATCCGGGCCAAAGCTGGCGCGGCTTTCATACCAAACCTCGCTGGGGATAATCTGTCGGATATGATCGGTGGTGATCAGCTCTTCAAAATACCGGCGCGTATAAGGGAGCATCTCCTGATCCAATTCGCAGACATCCGGCAGAAAGGCTTGACCATAAAAGGTGCTCAGGCCCACCTTGTGGAGCATCAGATGATTGATGGTGGTATCGGAAAAACCCAGAAAGGTCTTTTTCGTGAGGGCCTTTTGCAGTTCCCCGTGTTCCATCAGATGGGGAAGCAGCCGATAGGTGTCGTCCCCGCCGATGGCGCACAGGATCATATCGATCTCGGGATCGGCGAAGGCAGCCAGCAGATCTGCTGCCCGGTGCTCTGGATGCTCCCGAAGAGCATCCATGCCATCCCGGGCATGGGGCAAAAACTTGATTTTCAGCCCATAGGCTTTCAGCCGCTCTATGCCCAGCTTTGCTTCGTGCTCCACAAAACGCTCGCCCAATATACCGCTGGACAGGCTGACGATCCCAACTGTTTTTACCATAAAACTCCCTTATTTCGCCCGAATGACGATCATGCCGTCCTCCACGCGCTCTACCGTGCCGCACACGCTGGCGTGGATATCCGCGCCCAGAGCACCGTCTGCCATGCGGGCGATCACATCGCCCCGCTGCACCGTGCTCCCAGCCTGCACGCAGGGCTCCGCCGGAGCACCGATGTGCTGCTTGACGGGAATGCACACGATGGGGGAGGTGGCCTCGATGGCCTCCTCGGGCACGGGCATATCATAGCGCTTCGCGTCAATGCGGGCCAGCACGCGCCCGGAGGGCGCCTGATGGATCTCCGCCAGGGCGGGCGGTTCTTTTAATTCAAATACGGGCTTTTCACCCTGGGCCCGCAAGGCCGCCTTGTGCATCTGCTGCACCCGCCGGGGATTGAGCCCCATGGGGCAGGCGTACAGCTCGCACACGCCGCATTCCATGCACAGCATGGCGGAGGGCTCCAGCTTGTCTCCCGCCGCGAAGGCCCGCATGGTCAGATGCGGATAGATGGGATGGCCCAGCAGATGCCGGGGGCACAGATCGGTGCAGGTGCGGCATTGGATGCAGGTGGAGCGCGCTCGTACGCGGGCCTGGTCCATGGTCAGCTCCGCGTGGCGTACCAGGGTGTGCTCCGCCGGGAGCACCAGCACGCCACCCAGGGTCTTGGTCACCACGTTTTCCGCGCCCTCTGCTGCCAGAGGGCCCATCATGGGGCCACCCAGCACCAGACGATAGCGGGGGATGATGGGGCCGCCGGCCTGCTCCAGCAGCAGGCTCACCGGCATGCCGATGGGGGCGCAGTACACGCCGGGGCGCTTCACTTCGCCCGCCACCGTGACAAAGCGCCGGGTGACGGGCTTGCCGTTCAGGGCGCGCAGGGCGTTGAGCGCCGTGGATACGCTGACCACCGTGCAGCCCACCTTGCCGGGCAGGCCCCCCGGCGGCACCGTGCGCCCGGTGGCGCTGTGCAGCAGGGCCTGCTCGTCGCCGATGGGATATACCGTGGGCAGCAAATGCAGCCGCACGGGAGGGGTCAGGGCTTTTTCCTTCAAGGCCCCGTTCAGCGCGGCGATCTGCGGCCCATAGTGATCCTTCAGGCAGATCACGGCCTCCTTTGCGCTCACGATGGCGGCCAGGCGGGAGGCGGCTTCGATCAGCTGACCGGGATAATTCCGCATCAAATATTGGTCGCTTTTGAGCAGCGGCTCGCATTCCGCGCCGTTGATCAGCAGCGTGTCCGCGGGCGCGGCCAGCTTTTTCCACAGGGGAAAGCCTGCGCCGCCGCCGCCCACCACGCCGCCCTGGCGCAGCAAATCCAGCTCGTTCATTTGCCCTGCACCTCATGGATGTCGATGATGGCCACGATGGCCGCGTCCACCGGGGAATCCTGTTGGCCCACGGCCTTGCGGGCGGAGGAGCCTTGGGCGACGATGACCATTTCGCCGATGCCGGCGTCAATGGTGTCCACGGCCACCAGGGCTTCCCCCGTGGGGGTGCCGTCCAGCTTGGCAGGCTCCACGATCATGAGCTTGCGGCCCACCAGGGTGTCTTCCTTGCGGGTGGCCCACAGGTTGCCGACCACTTTTGCGATGAACATCTGCTCAGCCTCCGTAAGTCAAATTCAGGCCCAGGCTCTTGGCCGTATCGCGGGCCAGGGGGGTAATGATCTGCCCTTTGGCAACGCACAGGCTCTTGGCGCCGCTCTTGCACAGCTTTTTAATATCCTGCTCGGTGATCAGCTTGCCGGGCAGCGTCTGGCATTCCGGTTGGAGCACGGGCGCGGAGGCCGGAGCATCACAGGGAGCACAGGCGGCAGGGGCGGAGCAGCTGACGATCTGACAGGTACAGTCCTTGCCCGCGCCCGCGGCGTTGGCCTCGTCTGTATCCATATGCAGCGCCAGGGCGGATTGTTTGCTGACCCGAACGGGCACGTCCTCCAATATCAGGGGACGGCTGCCCAGCACCCGCACGCATACGCTTTGACCGTGCTGCACGCCGAAGGCCGCCGCGTCCTCGGGGGTCATATGCAGATGGCGTTTGGCCACGATGGCCGCCTTGCGGGTGATCACCACGCTGCCCGCCTGGATGGTTACGGCGGCGGCGTCTGCCAATTCACCGGACAGCCGCACCGGCGCGGAAATACCCAGCGTCCGGGCGTCGGTGGCGGAGATCTCCACCTGGGTCGCGCCCCGGGTGGGACCCAACACGGCCACGTTGTCCAATATGCCCTTGGGGCCGATGAGCCGCACCCGGCAATTGGACAGGTATTGCCCCGGCTGGCTGATCTCCCGGGCGCATTCCAGCTGGTCCAGGCCAAACAGCGTTTTTAAGTCTTCCTTGGATAAATGCACGTGCCGCGCCGACATCTCCGCCGGGATCAGCCGGTCAGGACAGGGCTTTTTTTCCTTGGCAAGCCGGGCGACGACCTCCCGGACGATGGCTTCGATCTGATCCATGCTCTTTCCTCCCTTACCGGCGGGCAGCGCGGAGCTGCAATACGTAGAAATAGCTGGACAGGCGGTTGAGGGCCAGCACACAGTCCTCGTGCTGCACCCTTTGCCCATCCCAAAACGCCTGCACGGCGGCCAATTCAGTCTCGCGGGTCAGGGCCCGCAGACGGTTGAGCTGCGCGGCAAACAGCCCGTGCTCCGGCGCGGGCACAATATGGCCGGGAAAGCCGAAATCCTCCGGATGATGGGAGCACCGGTGCACTTCCTCCGCCGTCATGCCGTCCAGCGTCCAGGGGGCCACGGGAGCTTCTTTCACCTCGGCGGCCAGCACGGCGCGCACCAGCGTCAGGGCGTCGCTCAGCGGAGCACGCCACTGGGGATCGCAGCCCGCTTCCAGCACCAGGATCTCGCTTTCCAGGGTATCCAATTTGCCCCGCAGGATGATGCGGGGATGGGCCTTGCATACCAGCTGGCGGGCGTTCAGGTTGGTCATGTGCTCGGGCTTGCGGCTGCCTGCCGACACGGGGGTCGCGCGGGTGGGCGACGCCTCGTGCCGGTACAGCCGCAGGTCCATCAAATACTGCCGTGCGGCGGGGGTCAGCTTGCAGTCGGCGGGCGCCTGATAGCTTTCCGGCACCCCCGACGCAAACTGATCCCGCAGCTCGCGCTCAGTAATATAGCGCATAGGAAATAAGCCTCCTTAAAATCGGAGTGCAAACATCAGCATATCGCCGCCTGCTTACGCGTCGATATGGGGCAGGATGCCTTCCACCTCGCCATGGGGACGGGGAATGACATGCTGGGAAATCAGGTTGCCCACGCGCTGGGCCGCCGCCGCGCCGGCATCCACAGCCGCCTTCACAGCGCCCACTTCGCCGCGCACCATCACGGTCACCAGTCCGCCGCCCACGTGCACCTTGCCGATCAGGGTCACGTCCGCCGCCTTCACCATGGCGTCAGCCGCCTCGATGGAGCCGATCAGGCCGCGGGTTTCGATCATGCCAAGAGCGATCTTGTCGTAATTCATGGTATACCTCCTGCCTTACTTCACGTCGATATGGGGGAGAATGCCTTCCACTTCGGGATGGGGACGGGGGATGACATGGACGGAAACCAGCTCACCCACGCGCTGGGCCGCCGCCGCGCCCGCGTCGGTGGCCGCTTTCACCGCGCCCACGTCGCCGCGCACCATCACGGTGACCAGTCCGCCGCCCACGTGCACCTTGCCGATCAGGGTGACGTTGGCCGCCTTCACCATGGCATCGGCTGCTTCCACGGAGCCCACCAGGCCCTTGGTTTCCACCATGCCCAACGCGATCTTTTCATAATCCTGATTCATAATGAACCTCCTCTGAATGGGTTGAAGAAACGATATTTATATGCCTGACCGCAGGCGGAAAAGCTCAGGAAAGTCCGCGCACCTGGCGCAGCACCGCCTGGACGATGCGCTCCATGTCGTCGGCGTTCAGATTGCCGCCGGCAGGCGCGCAGGCGCTTTGCTGGCAGCCGCCCGCCATCTTGCTCACGTCCTCGGGCTCGATGAGGCCGTAGGCCGCCCGGCGGATCTGATACAGGTGATGCACGGTCACATTATCGCTGGTGGCGCTGCCGCCCACCGCGCCGCAGCCCAGGGTAAAGCTGGGGCTGATGCCCGTGGTGGCGCCGATGCCGCCCTGGGTGGAGCCGGTGTTGACCAGCAGGCGGGAGACGGGCTTCTTGAGCACGAAGGTGCGCACCAGCTCGGGATTATTGGTATGGATGGACAGGCTGTGGCCGATGCCGCCAAAGCGCAGCAGCTCCAGGCATTTTTCGCAGGCGTGCTGCCAGTCCGGCTCGGTGTAGAAGGCCAGCAGCGGGCTCAGCTTCTCAATGGAGAAGGGATAATCTTTGCCCACCTTGTCCTGCTCGCACAATATCACCTTGGTGTCCTGGGGAATGGTGATGCCCGCCAGCTTGGCGATGTCCAGGGCGCTCTTGCCCACGATGCGGGGGTTCACCGTATCCGCGCCGGGGCGCTTCATCACGGCTTCCAGCTTGCGCTGCTCCTCGCCGGAGACGAAATAGCCGCCCTGGCGCTTGAATTGGGCGATCACCTCGTCCCGAATGCAGCTTTCGGTCACCACGCTCTGCTCGGAGGCGCAGATGGTGCCGTTGTCAAAGGTCTTGCTGGCGATGATGCGGCGCACGGCGCTCTGAATATCTGCGGTGCGCTCGATGAAGGCGGGCACGTTGCCGGGGCCCACGCCCAGGGCCGGGGTGCCGCTGGAATAGGCCGCCTTCACCATGGCGCTGCCGCCGGTGGCGATGATCATGTTGCTGCGCTTCATCAGCTCCGCCGTGCCGCCGATGGTGGGGATGGTCATCATGGTCACCAGCCCGTCGGGGGCGCCCGCCTCCATGGCGGCGGCGTTCAGGATGCGTACCGCCTCGCCGATGCAGTTCAGGGCGCTGGGATGGGGCGAGACGATCAGCGCGTTGCCTGCCTTGACGGAGATCAGGGCCTTGAAGATGGTGGTGCTGGTGGGGTTGGTGCTGGGCACCAGGCCTGCCACCACGCCTACGGGGATGGCCACCTCCAGCATCTTTTTAGCCGTATCCTCGTGGATGATGCCGATGGTCTTTTCGTCCTTGATGCAGTTGTACACCGTCCTGGCGGCGAACAGATTTTTGACCACCTTGTCGCTTTCCTTGCCAAAGCCGGTGTCGGCCACGGCCATCTGGGCCAGCTTCTGGGCGTTTCGCTCCGCGGCCCCCGCCATGGCGGCCACGATGCGGTCCACCTGCTGCTGATCCATTTCAGCCAGCACGGCCTGAGCGGCTTTTGCTTTTTTCACCAGATCCCGGGCTTCCTGTATGGAGGCAAGATCCTTGTCCAGTTCCATGGCGTTCGCATCCTTTCGTGGAATTTAGGGGTTATTTCTGATAATACTTGTTCAACGCGTCCAGCAGCGTGGCCTTATTGGCGTAGCGGATCTCATTGGCGCTCATGGGGAAGTCCGTCAGCTTTCTCACAAAGGAGCGCAGCTGCACCACCTTCCATCCCTTCATAGCCTCCAGATCAGGAACATCCGCCTTGGACGCTTCTTCAGGCTTCTTTTCTTCCTTCTTCTCTTCTGCTTTGGGAGCAGGTTTACAGCCCCTCAGCTCCCGCATGCCGCCCTCGCAGCCTCCGCAGGCGGCGCATCCGCCCTGGGCCCGCTTGCCCGGTCCCACGCCGGGATCGCTGGACAGCATGCAGAACACCTCCGGCATGGCCCGGGGTATCACGTGGGCGCTGAGCAGGTTGCCCACCCGCTGGGCCGCCGCGGCTCCCGCGTCCACCGCCGCCTGCACCGCGGCCACGTCTCCTTCAAAGCGTACCATCACCAGGCCGCCGCGCACATAATCCGTGCCCAGCAGCCGCACGTTGGCCGCCTTCAGCCCGGCGTCCGCCGCCTCAATGGCGGAGAGCAGTCCGCTGGTTTCAATCATCCCCAGGGCTGTAATTTCCATGTGCCGCAGTCCTTTCTACTTAATCGTTATTCGCTCATCCGGATGGGGTTGTTGGCCACGTCGATCACCGCCCGGGCAAAGGCCTCGCAGGCCGCCCGGCAGTCGGATTGGGAGCCCGTCAGCAAGCCGCCGCCAAAGTTGGTGGGGGATGGGGGACCGTAGAATTCCACCATCCGCACCTGGGCGGCTTTCAGGGCCTTGTCCAGGGCGTAAATGCTTTCCAGGGGCGGGGCGATCAGGTAGGCCAGGGGGCTGCCCTCCGGGATACCGCATTGGGCGGATAAATAGCTGCCCGTGCGGGAAATGCAATGGGCGTAGTACACCACACTGTCGTCAGCGTTGGCGCTGTAAAAGCTGGCGTCGTATTCGATCATGCGGCGGGCAGCCGCCAGACCGGCCTCCACTTCGTCCGGGGTGGGTCCGGCCAGGATGCCCAGAAATTCGCCCGCCAGACCGGTGTTGGCGTTGGCCGCACCCGCATACATGGACTGGGCATAGGCCACGAATACGCTGGCCTTCTTGGTGGCTTCGTCCAGGGCAGTGTAGCCCACGTCGTCGCTGTCACAGGTGATCAGGCCCAGGGAGTGCACCTCGGGCCCCAGCTTCAGCCGCTCCCGCAGCCCGGCATCCACCCGGGGGATCAGGCGCACGGCGAGAACTGTGGCTGGCATGCGGTCTCCCTGCAAGCGGATGCCTCCTTTCTATGGCGTTACACCGGCAAATCGGTGCCGCTGGCTTTCTTTTCCATCATCAGTTGGATCAGATCCACAATGTGCGCGCCCGCCTCCACCGCCGGGGTGCCGCCCCGGTGAATGTTGGCCAGCACGGTGCGGCGGCTTTCCGCCATGCCCACCGTGGGCTTATAGGCAATGTAGGCGCTCATGCTCTCCGCCGTCACCAGGCCGGGACGCTCGCCCAGCAGCACGCACACCACGTCCGCGCCGCAGGCCTCGCCGATCTGATCCTCCGTGGCCACGCGGCCAAACTTGACGAAGAAGGGATCGCTGACCCGGAGTCCCGCCGCCTGCAATCCGTCGTGGATCACGGGCAGGATGTCGGCGGCGTTGGCGTGCACGGCGCTGGAGGACAGGCCGTCCGCCACATAGAGCACCACCTGGGTGCCCGCGGGGATGCTGGCTTTGATCTTTTGCAGGGTGTCCGCCGGGAACACGCGGCCCTTGTCCGGCCTGGTCAAGAATTCCTCCCGGCTTTCGCAGCTGGTCTGGTACACCTGCCAGCCCATCTGCTGGATGAACTCCTCCGGCACATCGGAGAATACCGCGTCCTGAGCGGCGGCGTGATCGGCCTGGAAGCGGAGCATGGTCTCGGTGCGATAGCGTGCTCCGGCCCGGCCCACGCCGATGCGGGCGGGGGTGCGCTCCTTCATGGCCAGGAAAGCGGCCTGGTCGTGGGGGCTCTCCACCAGGTACTGACGGCGCAGGTCGATGGCGGAAATATCCGGCAGGGGATCGCCGGAAGCTGCTGGAGCACCGGTGCTCTCCCGCGGAGCATCCTGGCCCAGCCGGGCCAGCACCTGCTCCACCACAGCGCGGATCTGCTGTTCAGTCATGCTTTTTCCTCCCTCCCTGCGTGATCACAGGAACACGGATGCGTCGCCCGCGTTGGGGCCGATGTGGCCGTTTTCCCAGAAGCCCCATTTTTCCATCCATTTTTCAAAGGCGCTGATGGGCCGCAGGCGCATGGTCTCCCGGATGGCGGCGATATCGTGGTAGCCCGTGGACTGGTAGTTGAGCATCACGTCGTCCCCATGGGGCACGCCCATAAAGTAGTTGCAGCCCGCCGCCGCCAGCAGCACGGCCAGGTTTTCGTTGTCGAACTGGTCTGCCCGCATGTGGTTGGTATAGCAGCAGTCGCAGCCCATGGGCAGGCCGTGGAGCTTGCCCATAAAGTGATCCTCCAGGCCCGCACGGATGAACTGGCGGTTGTCGTAGAGGTATTCCGGGCCGATGAAGCCCACCACGGTGTTCACCAGGAAGGGATTGAAATGCCGGGCAAAGCCATAGCACCGGGCTTCCATGGTCACCTGATCCCAGCCGTTGTGGGCGTCGCTGGAAAGCTCGCTGCCCTGGCCGGTCTCAAAATACAGCTGATTGGGACCGTGGCTCATGCCCTCGTGGGCCATCAGGTCCTTGGCCTCGGCGATCATGGCGTTGCTGATGCCAAAGGCGGCGTTGCCCTTCTCGCTGCCCGCGATGCTCTGGAAGATCAGGTCGCAGGGCGCGCCCTGGCGCACGGCCTCCATGCCGGTGGTCACGTGGGCCAGCACGCAGGTCTGGGTGGGGATCTCATATTTGTCCTTGAGCTCGGCAAAGCGGTTTAGTATGGCCTTCACGCTCTCCGTGGAGGCGTCCACCGGGTTCAGGCCGATCACCGCGTCGCCCACGCCGAAGGTCAGGCCCTCCAGGGTGGAGGCCGTGATGCCCTCCACGTCGTCCGTGGGGTGATTGGGCTGCAGGCGGGCGCTGAGGGTGCCTTCCTTGCCGATGGTGGTGACGCAGGTGGCGGTGACACGCATCTTGCGGGCGGCGTAGATCAGGTCCAGGTTGCTCATCAGCTTGCACACGGCGGCGATGACCTCGCTGGACAGGCCCCTGCGGAGCACGGAGAGCTCCTCCGGCGGAGCATCGAGGATATATTCCCGCAGCCCGCCGATGGTCATATCCTTGTACCGGTTATAGATCCGGGTGTTCAGATCGTCCAGGATCAGCCGGGTCACTTCGTCCTGCTCATAGGGCACGGCGGGGTGCTCGCAGATGTCCTTTACCGTCAGGTGGCTGAGCACCACCCGGGCGGCTACCCGCTCCTGGGGCGTCTCCGCCGCCACGTCGGCCAATTGGTCGCCGGATTTTACGTCGTTGGCCTTGCCCATTACCTCCCGGACCTCCCGGAACGTGTAGGTGTGGCCGCCCAAAGTTACGCTGAGGCGCATGCTATTCCCTCCCTGCGTCCTGCGAAAAAGCAAAAGTTTTGACGATGACGGGCACCACCCGTCCGCCGCCCAGGGGCGCGCCGATGTCCACGGTGTCCCCGTACATCAGCTCGATGCCGTCCAGGCACAAAAACGCCGTGCCCTCCGGCCATTCCCGGGACAGGGCCTGCCCCAGGGCCTTGGCCATATCCTCACGCAATATGAGCACCTTGGGCTCATAGGGGAGCATGGCCTGGGCGATTTCCCGGGCGGCGGCGGACACCGCGGCCCAGCTTGGCGCGGGGATGCCCTGCATATACAGGGCGCATTCTCCGTCGAAAATGCGGTATTGATCCCGGATGGCGTCGCCCAAGCGCGCGATATCCGCCTCCGAAATGAAGGACACGTTGCCCACCGGCAGCGAGGCCAGGGGCAGGCGCATGCCTCTGTATTGAATGGTGCTCCCGGACACGGCCACGCTGTACGCGCCCGCGCCGATCACCGTGGCATGGCTGGTTTCCGCAGGTCGGATGACGCGCTGCTCCGCAAAGAACCGGGAGCGGGCCACGGCGCGGCCCAGGGCTTCGCCCAGATCGCAGAAATCCGCGCTGTTTTGGGACAGGCCGTATACGCAATCCGCCACACCGCCTGAAAAGGTAAACAGGTCGGCTTTGATATCGGCGGGCAGCGCATGCTCCACCGTCAAAGCGTCGTGCAAAGCGGTGCGTTCCCGCAGCCCGGCGGCCTCTTCCAGCACCTGGGCCATGCGCTCCGCCAGGCGGTCCTGGGCTTCATGGGATAGCTTTTCGCCCACCCGGAGCACGATCCCCACGTCTTGTGCAACGCGTTCCATGGCGGGGGAGAAGGAGAGCACGGTTTCCCGGTCCGGCTGGAATCGCAGCAGCCTGCCGCCCAGATCCAGACAGCCATCCGCTATGGGATTGCCGCCCGCGAACAGCGCCATGTTGGTGGTGCCGCCGCCGATATCCAGGTTCAGCACCCGGCGGCCCTTCTCGCTGGCCTCCGCCGCGCCGGAGCCGCGCCCCGCCAGGATGCTTTCCAGCGAAGGCCCGGCGGTGGCCACCACAAAGTCTCCCGCCAGGGCGGACAATGCCTGGGTCACGGCCTTCGCGTTGGCCTTGCGGGCGGTTTCGCCGGTGATGATCACAGCTCCCAGCCGGATATCTGCCGGAGAGATCCCCACGGCCTCATAATCCCGGCGGATCATGCCCTCCAGGGTGGTGGCGTCAATGGTATCGCCGCTCAGCAGCGGGGTCAGCACCGTGGGAGCACGGTAGAGCACCTTCTTGTCCGTGATGCGGATGCGGGGCACGGAAAAGGAGGACGCGGTATTGCTGAGCGTGAGCAGGCTGAACACGCATTGCGTGGTGGATGTGCCGATGTCGATGCCGACGCTGAGCAGCTGTTCTTCCCGCATCGCGGTCCCCTTCCTGTCTGGAGGAAATTATCGAAAAATGAGCAAATTCTATCAATATATTTATACCATAACGGTGCTCTCTTGTCAATGCGCATCACGTGCTTTGGTGTTTTGAACGGCGGCTTCCGGTTCATTGGCCCACTTGACAGGCAGGAGGGCCCTCTCTATAATGGAAATGACGAAAAATAAGGAAAGACGGAGCATGAACGCCATGAAGGATGAATCCCTCCGGGACGCGCTGCTGCGCGGAGATCGCCAGGCCGTGGCCCGGATGCTGCAAGCAGGCGCGCCGGAACGGCTGGCAAATGAAAAAAACGCCCTGCTCCGGGAGCTGACCGACGCCCATCTGCGGGGGGATCTGCCCTTTTGTCAGCTGACGGCGGCGGCCCAGGCGGCATGCGTGTTTCCCTTGAAAAATGGGCCTTTTGTGGCCTGCTGCGGAGGCGTGGCGGGCAACACCAGCGCCATCGGAAAAAACTATATGATGATGCTGCTCCGCGCCTGGGGCATCCCCGCTTTGGACCTGGGGATGGACGTGCCCGCCGAGGCGTTTTTGAAGGCGATCCGTGCGCATTCTTTGGGCTATGCGGTCTGCGTGGGGTTCTCAGCGGGAGACGCAAATTTTATCCGTGGACTGCATCGACTTGCAGCGGAGCACGGGATCAGAGCACGATTCCGATTGCTGGTCTGCGGAGCCAGCCTCACGCCTGAAACGCTGGCGGCTCTGCCCCTGGATCTGCCGGATAACCGCGCCGCCGCGGTGGCCGAATGGATGGTGGACACATGGACAAAGTAACGATTCTCGGCCCGGAGCATTTTCACTTGCAGCCCGATGCTCCGGAGGTATTCGGCTGGCTGGGATGCGGGAAAAATATGCCCTGCCGCGCCGCTTTTGACGCGGCCTGGCCTGAAGCCGCGGCCATGCTGCGGATGGACATGCTGCCCCGTGCCGCCTTGTCAGAGCACGAAGAATTGCTGACGGTTTTTCTGACCCTGGGCGAAGCGCCTGAAAACAGGGTGAACAGCCTTTTCGCGGAGCATAAATACGTGCTGGCCAGTTTGCTCAACACCATGTGCGACCAGATGCTTTTCCAGATGAATCATCAGTTTTCCGACTTGCTCCAGCGGCGGCTGAACGCGGAGCACCGCTATATGGCGGAACGCCAGGAGCCGGGCGTCGATTTTTCTCCCGATATCCAGCGCAAGCGCTTTGCTCCCTTGCAGTCCGCTTTTCCCGAGGTGAAAATTTCTTCCAGAGGTATCCTGACCCCCGCCAAATCCATGATGTACTGCGTCACGCTGACCCAACAGGCCTGTGAACAAACCGGCCTGCACGATTGTTCCAAATGCGGCCAGAAGGATTGCATCTATCGAAAAGCATAAAAAAGCCGTGCGCGATTCATTTTCGCGCACGGTTCATTTTGGGTTGTTTTACAGCCCAATGACCAAATCCTTCTTCATGGCGGCAAACACCCGATCCCCCTCGCCGAAGTCCAGCTTGTTTTCGTAGACCACGTCGGCGTTCAGCGTCAGGCCACCCTCGAATTCCACGGCGAAGCGGATCAGATTGCCGTGGGAGATGTGACTGGTGATCGTGCCCTCGGCCACCAGCAGGCCGTCCTCGGCTTTGGGGGCCTGCTTGGTCAGGGTGACGATCTCGGGCCGCACGGCCACGTCCTGGCCGGGGATATCGGTGTGGAAGGCCCGGTTGAAGTCCGCGGCGGTGGGCAGATTGTAGTTGCCGATGAAGGTGGCGGCAAACTTGGTGGCCGGACGGGTGTAGATCTGCTCCGGGGTGCCGCTCTGCTCGATTTTGCCTTCATGGAACAGGTGGATCATGTCGCTCATCACCATGGCCTCGTCCTGATCGTGGGTGACGAAGATGGTGGTGATGCCCAGCTGCTGCTGGATGCGGCGGATCTCGATCTGCAAATTCTTGCGGAGCAGGGCGTCAATGGCGCTCAGAGGTTCGTCCAGCAGCAGCACCTTGGGGGCCGTCACCATGGCGCGGGCCAGGGCCACGCGCTGCTGCTGACCGCCGGACAGCTGGGCCGGATACTGGCTGATCTTTTCGCTCAGGCCCACGATGTCCAGCATCTGCTCCACCTTCTGGTTGATCTCGGCCTTGGGCAGTTTTTTGAGCTTGAGGCCGTAGGCCACGTTGTCCCGCACGTTCATGTTGGGGAACAGGGAATACTGCTGGAACACCATGCCGATGCCGCGGCGGCGGGGCACCACGTCGGTGATCTCCTGGCCGTCCAGGTAGATATGGCCGTCCGTCACCTGCTCCAGGCCCGCCAGGCAGCGGAGCAGCGTGGATTTGCCGCAGCCGGAGGGGCCCAGCAGCGTGACCAGCTGGCCCTTCTCCACGTCCAGATCGATATCCTTCAGCACGTGGTTGGTGCCGAAAATTTTGTTGATTTTTTCAAAATGAATATATGCCATGCGTCATTTTCCCCCGTTTCTGATTTTTTCAAGGGTGCTTCTGCTCTGCAGGGTCAATACGATTGCGGTGATGGCGAAGGTGATCAGCATGATGACCACAAACACCGCGGAAGCCTCCGCGCTCGACCGCTTCATGGCCTGGTAGAGGAACTTCTGCATGTTGTTGACATTGGAGCTGGACAGGTTGCGGATGATGACGTAATCGCCGAACAGCAGGCCCACGGCCAGGAGGCTGGACACCGTGATACCGGTGAGGATGTTGGGCACGATGACCTTGAAGAAGGCCTTCAGCTTGCTCTCGCCCAGCATTTCCGCCGCCTCCAGCAGCATGTTCATATTGATGGCGCGCATGCCGTTGCGGATGCCGTTATAGATGTGGGGCAGGATGATGATGCAGTACGCGCCGATCAGCATGGTCATGCGCCCGCTGAGCACCGTGTCGCCCTTGGCGTAGAGGATCAGGATGGAAACGGAGAGGATGACGCCCTGGATGGTGTAGGGGATCATGCACAGGATCTGCATGTATTTTTCCAGCTTGGGAAAATACACCGTCACCACGAACAGGCCCAGCAGCACCACCAGAATGGTGATCACAATGGGGATCACGCATACCAGCAGCGTCTGGTACATGGAGGTCAAAAAGGCCGTGTCCGTAAAGATCTTTTGATAGTTGGCCAGGGTGAAGCCGTGGGGGATGATGCCCGTCCAGTCCTCAAACAGGCTGTAAATGATGGTGGCCAACAGCGGGATCAGCAGCCATACGGTCACCAGCGTCATGATGATGTTGGAGGAAACCTTGCTTCCTTTTCTCATGCCCGATCACCTGCTTTCCCACTTGGTCGTTTTTTTGGTGATAAAGTTGTTGATCAATATGACCACGCACATGATCAGCATCATCACCACGGAGAGGGCCGCGCCCAGTTTGGGCTTGGTCTTGATATCACCCACGAAGGAGGCGGAGATGTTGACGGGCAGCAAAGAGAAGTTGTTCATCAGCAGGGCATAGGCCGTGGCGTAGGCGCACAGGGCGTTGGCGAAAAGCACGCTCAATGTGCTGAACAGGCTGGGCAGCAGCACCGGGATGCCCACGTGCATCCAGAAGTGGGTGTTGGTGCCGCCCAGCAGCATGTTGGCCTCGTTCCACTCCTGCCGGATGCCGTTGAAGGCCGGGATCAGCAAAAGCGTGGACAGGGGGATCTGGAAATAAATGTACATCATGGTCAGGCCGTTGCTGGTGTACAGGTCAAAATTCTGGATGAAGCCGATGCCGTACATATTGGCGATCTGCTTGATCACGCCAGCGTTGCCCAGGATGATCATATAGGCGAAGGCCAGGGGCACGCCCGCAAAATTGCTGGTCATGTTCAGCACCGTCAAAAAGACGCTGCGGAATTTGCCCCGGGAAGTGTAAGCAGCGCGGGCCCCGAGAAACGCGATCACGATGCCCACTACTGTGGATATCAAGGTTATTTTCAGGCTGTTTTCAATGGCGCGCTGATAGCTGAGGGTCGAAAAGATCTTTTGATAGTTTTCCAGGGAGAACCGGACCTCGGGCTTTTTATCCAGCCCAAAGCTGTCGATGACCAGCATGATCAGGGGCAGCAATTCATACATGACCACCAGAAAAACGAAGGGCAGCAGCGCCAGAAGATAGTAATAGCGCGTATTTCTGCTGGTCATCAGCTTCACTTTTTTGTGTTCCATAGGCTTCTCTCCATCCTAAAAATGGGGGGCGCACTTTTTGGAGTACGCCCCCGCAGGCAGTCAGAGAATTGCGTTATCAGTTGAGCAGCGGGATGATGTTCTCGTTCCACCATTCGGAAACTTCCAGGCAGGCGTTGCTGTAGGCTTCGGCATCGGAGAAGCTGCTCACAGCGTTGGCATAGGTGGAAGGATCGAAGGCCTTGTATTCATCGGGAACCACCACGTCGGTACGGGTGGGCAGAGCGCCGGACTTGGCCAGATTGATCTGGCCGGCGTCGGAGAAGATGTACTCACGGGCCAGAGCCGCGGCGAAGGGGGTGTCGCTGTTCTTGGAGATGACGGAGGCATAGCCGGTCATCACGGAACCGTCGGAGGGGATGGCCAGGGTGAACTTGTAGTTGGGGGTGCTGTCGCGGTAGTTCAGCACGTTCCAGCTCCAGCTGACGCCGCATTCCACTTCACCGGCCTGAATACGGGCCAGCAGGATGTCGCCCTTGTCGATACGGCCAGCCTTGGCCATCTCGGTCCAGAAGTCATAAGCGGGCTGCAGGTTCTCCAGGTCGCCGCCGAAGGCGAAGGCGGTGGAGATCACAACGCCCTGGCCGGTGGCGCCGCCCACCACGTCGCCGATGGTCAGCTTATAGCTGCCCTTGCGCACGTCTTCCCAGCTGGCGGGAGCGGGCTCGGAGGTCAGATCGTTGTTGTAGATGAAGGCGGTGCAGCCGGTGTAGGCGATCATCCATTTGCCGTCGGCGCCCTTGGCCCATTCGGGAACGGAATCCCAATAAGAGGTCTTGTAGCTCTGAACCAGGTCCTCATCCAGGGCGACCTGGATAAAGCCGGTGCCGATGTCGCCGATGTCGCGGGTGCTGTCGTTCTTGAACATGTTCAGCTCTTCCGCGCTGCTCATGTCGTCGTCGGTATGGGCAATGCCATAGGTTTCGGTCAGGCCCTTCCAGCTGTCGCCCCAGTTGGCCCAGCTGTCAGGCATGCCCACGGACTCCACGTGGCCCTCTTCCTTGGCTTTGGCGATGATTTCGTCCAGGGAATAGCTGTTCAGGTCCACTTCGGCCAGGGCGCCGCACACGGTCAGCATCATGGCGAGGGCGAGGAATAAAGAGACGAGTTTCTTCATGATTCGGTCCTCCTATTCTGTTGTTGAGTAGCGTCCGCAAACCTATTTGCGGTATTTGGTAAATATATTATATAATAAGGGCAAAAGAATGTCAAACATTAATTATGACAATTTGGTTAATTTTATACCTCAAAGCCCATGCGCTTTTTGCATCGGGTCAGCCACTTGCCCGATACGTAATACAGGAAGAACAGAAGGGAGGTGAAGCTCCAGCTGATGGGGTAGCAGGCCAGCATAAAGAGGAAGCTGTCCGGCTTCACCGGCGCGATCAGCTTGACCCACAGCACCCGCAGCACGCATACGCCAAGCAGGGTCATGATCATGGGCCGCAGGCTTTCGCCCGCCCCGCGCATGGCGCCGGAATAGACCTCGATGCACACGTAGGTGATGAAGAAGGGCACCAGGAACCGCTGCACGATCAGGCCCCGCTCCACCACGATGGCCTCGCTGGTGAACAGCAGGAACAGCGGCTTGCCCAGCAATATCAGCGCCCCGCTCATGGCCAGGGTGGTGCCCGCCGCCATGGCCAGGCACACCCGCACGCTCTTCTTGACCCGGTCAAATTTGCCCGCGCCGAAGTTCTGCCCCACAAAGGTGGTGATGGATACGCCGAACGCGCCGATGGTCATCCAGAACAGACCGTCCATCTTGCTGTACGCCGTGTAGGCGGCCATCATATCGGTGCCAAAGCCGTTGATGGCGGTCTGGATCACCAGGTTGCTGAGGGAATACAGCACGCTTTGCAGGCCCGCGGGCAGGCCGATGCGGGCGATGCGGCCCAGCAGGTCGCCGTGCAGGGTGATCTGCTTGTATTCCAGATGCAGGGGCGGGCTGGAGCGCCGCAGGGTGATGATCACCAGCACGGCGCTGCACAGCTGGCTCAGTATGGTGGCCAGGGCCGCGCCCGCCACGCCCATCTCCAGGCCCAGCACCAGCACCACGTCCAGCACGATGTTGGCCATGCAGGACACCACCAGGAAAAACAGGGGACGGCGGCTGTCGCCCACCGCCCGCAGGATGCCCGAGCCGATGTTGTAGATCAGCGAAGGGATCATGCCGCAGAAATAAATGCGGGTGTAGAGCACCGCCAGGTCGAACACGTCCTCCGGCGTGGACATCCAGCGCAGGATGACGGGGGACACAAAGAGCCCCAGCAGCATGAGCAGCAATCCGCCATAGATGGCCATGCCCATGGCGGTGTGCACCGTGCGGGTGGCCTGCTGGTGGTTGCGCGCGCCGTAGAACTGGGACAATATCACCGTCGCGCCCGAGGACAGGCCCACAAAAAAGCCCACGATCAGGTTGATTAGCGTGCCCGTGCCGCCGCCCACCGCCGCCAGGGCCTCCTTGCCCACGAATTTGCCCACGATGATGGCGTCGGCGGTGTTATATAACTGTTGAAAAAAGGTGCCCAGCAGAATGGGAAAAAAGAAGGACAAAAGCTGCTTCCAGATGACTCCTTCGGTGATGCCGTAAGCGGCGTCGCTCCGCTTGCTTTTCAGCGCCATACTCAGCCGTTCCTTTCGTAAAAAAATAAGGTGGACAAACCTATCATAACGCAGTCAGACAGGTTTGTCCACAGCAAATATTGATTATTTGCTGGGGAGGGGGGGACGGGGATACGCGCTTTCTAAAGAAAGCTGTGCAAAGACTTTTGGCGGGCGAACAGGCTGGACTGCATTCTCCAGCAATTTCCGCCAGTTTAGCCTATGGGAGGCTGCAAAGAGCCGTCTGGGGCCAATGAAAAATCCAACAGCTGTCTGGTACGAGCAAGCTCGACCAGCCATCTGCCGGATTTTTCGGGATTGCTTCGCAATCCTCGGCCTGCTGCGCAGGCCGCCCCCAGACTCGCGTGTGCCGTTTGCCAATCTTTCTTGCAGCCCCCGCTCCAGAAATGACGGCGGCTTGCCGACGTCAATGCTGCGCCAGCAGCATAGCCGCATAAGCAAAAGTGACCGGATCGAGCTTGCTCGTTTCCGGTCATCTTTTGTGTTGCGGCGTATTTCTGGAGCACGCTGCAACCCAAGCCCTATCCAATTATACTGGCGGAAGCAACAAACATCGACAACCCAAGCAACATCGCCCGCCAAAAGTCTTTGCACAGCTTTCTTTAGAAAGCGCGTACCCCTTTATCTACAAACTCATTTTTTCAGCTGCACCGTCGCCTTGCGAAAGTCTACCGCCCCGTCCTTGGGGAACATGCTCATATAATAGGTAAAGAAGGCGCTGGGCATATGCTCCTCCCACAGAGCCAATTCGTCCATGTCGATGTTCTCCACCAGGTAGCCGGCGAACTGGCTGCGGTTGAAGATGCGCACAAAGTCCAGCATCCGGGCCTTGACGGCTTCGTCGGCCTCGACGGACGCCATGCGGTCCGTCTGTTTGCCGGTGGTGGTGTCGTCGAAGAACTGGGCGGCGTACCGGCTGAAATCCAGCAGGTTGGGGTCCGTCATGCCTTCCCTGGCCGCCCAGGCAGCCACGTCCAGGGGCACGGCCTGATAGGAGGCCGCGCCATCCTCCACGGTGATCACGCCGTAATGCTGGGGCCACACCGCCAGGGCGGAGGTGTCGATCTCGGTCACGCCGCCGTTTTGGGCGATATGCTGCAAATGCATGTGCCCGCTCAGGTTCAGACGCACGCCGTATCGGTCGTACAATTCCTGCAATTGCCTGGCGTTGTTCAGCTGATAGCCGAAGGTGAACATGGAAAAATGCACCATCAGGTTTTGATGGGTCATGCCGATCACCTGGGCTCCTGCCTGCCGGGCCTCCTGCAATTGCCCTTCGATCCAGGCCAGGGTCTCGGGCTGCACGCTGCCCCAGGGAGTGGCGGAGTTCACGTCCACCGCCAGCACCCATACATCAGGGGTCACCTCATACATGTAGCTGAAGGTGTTTTCATCCCGGGACCGGGCGCCGTTATAGCCAAAATCCGCATAGGCCGCCTTGAAATCCACCTCGTCCATGCCGATCACGGGCGCGGGGCCGCCAGCGGGAAAGCGATAGGCGATGCCCGTCTCGTCATGGTTGCCGGGAATGACCAGCACCGGGATGCCCGCGTCCTTTAAGGGCTTCAATATTTCGATCAACTCGTTATGGCTTTCAAAGCTGCCGTTCAGGGTCAGATCGCCGCTGAGCAGCACGGCGTCGGGCTTTTCTTCCAGCATCTGATCCACAAACGCCCGGCAGATCTCCGGCGTATAGTGGGTCACCTTGCCATCCGCCGTCCGCAGGATGCGCATCAGCACCTCCTCGTCCTCCACCAGCTTGCGGGATAAAATGTGCAGGTCGCTGGCCTCCACCAGACGCACGCCGTCCGCCTGGGCACAGCAGATCATCAGCATCACCACCAGCATACAAAATAAAATTTTCTTCATAAAAAATCCACCTCGCGTCATTATACCAGACGCGAGGCGGGATGCGCAACCTTATTTTGTTCGGCTGCGCCACTCGATCCAGCCCAGGGTCAATAGGCCGTAGACAGCCGCGGCGGCCAGCAGGAGCATGATAAGATCGACGGGCAGTTGATAGCTTATGGTTTCCGTGCCCTTCAGCAGCAGCTGACCCAGCACATAGGCCAGCGGGACGAAGAATAGCTGGCGGAGCAGGCCGCTGAACCGGCTTTTGCGCAGGCCCAGCCATAGCAGGCCCAGGATCGCAGATGCCGCTGCCGCCATGAACAGATAATAACCCAGGGCCAGCCGGGGCAGCACCTCCACGCCGCCCTCCATCGGCTCGCCCCATAGCAATTGCTGAGGCTGCCGATAGCCATAGATCACCCGATCAGGCACGGGGAGAAAGACCAGCTCGTTGTGTTCGCCGCCCAGCGGACGGTTCTGCTGCGAGGGCAGGCCCATGCCTTGCACGATCAGGATTTCCGAGCCGTCCTCGATGGTGACCGTCTGTGTTTCGATCTGCGTGATCCGGCTGTCCACACGCAGCGTGAGCCTGTCATTCTCCACGCTTTCCACCGACACCAGGCCATCCTTCCAGGGGATGGGGTGCGGGCTGTCCTGCCGGAAATAATAGGTAAGCAGCACGATGAACACAGCCAGCGCGGCCAGAGCCGCGGCCCGCAGGCGGCGGATGCGCAGCTGCTTTTTGATGCTTTGCAGCGGGGCGGCTGTCTCCAGGGGCTTGTTTTCCTCCGCCAGATCTTCCAGCTTTTTCCGGCAATCCGGACAGCCTGCCAAATGCTCTTTGATATAATCCGCGGTTTCCGCCTCCACCATGTTTTCGGCGTAAACGGGCAGCAGATCCCGCACCACGGCACAGGGAAGATTCATGTTTTTTCCTCCATTTTCTCTTTTATTTTGGCCCGCGCCCGATGATATACCACGCAGGCCCAGTTTTCGCTCTTGCCAAACAGTTCTCCGATGTCCCGGAAGCCCAATTGCCCCAGCGCACGCAGGGTGAAAACCTCCCGGTAGGGCTCGGACAGATCGTGCAGCAGCCGGTGGATCCGCAGCCCGTCCTCCCGGTTCATCAGAGCCTCCTCCAGCCCCGCGCCCGGGTCCGGAGCCTCCTCCGCCTGCTCCAACGGCGCCGCCTTTTTTCGGCGCAGCTCGGAGATCCATGCGTTCCGCGCGATGGAAAACAGCCAGCTCTTCAAGCTGCTCTCGCCCCGAAACCTGTCCAGCGCCCGCATGGCCTTGAAAAACGTCTCCTGGGTGATCTCCTCCGCCGTGTGCGCGTCCCCCGAAAGGGAGAGCGCGTAGCGATACACCGGATCAAAGTATTCCCGATACACCAGATCAAATTGATCAGCCTTCACCGGCTTTCTCCCTCCTTTCATAGGTTTAGACGCGCGGGGGACGGGAATCTGACAAAATAAAAGAAAAAACCTGCGGTTCCTCTGTCAAAGTGGAACGGCAGGGAATAATAATTTGTATATAAATCATGCCATATTCTTTTTTGCGGTATTGACCGAAGCGATCAGTATTCTGCGAAGCACGCCGCATTTTTCATACAGCGGTTTCACGATTTCCCGATCAGAAATCCCCGATTTTGCAAACAGTTCCAACCAATATTCTGTTTCATAGCATTCCTTCAATGCAATTTGCAGCTTCGCGATAAAGTCTGCCTTGCTGTGGGCGTAGTTGGCCTCATGAATATTGGCGCCGATGGACGTGGAGGAACGTTCCAATTGGTTCACAAGAGAACGATGGCTGGTAATCGATTCACAGAATTTGACGCAATCCACAGCAAATTGCATGGATAAATCTTTCAGTTTAGATTCCGCCATAGGTATAACCTCAATCATCAAAGTGTAAAGTGAAATTTCCGCATATGCGGAAGTGAAATAATGGCTTCGCCATTGTGAAAGAAAATAAATCCCATTCACCCTCAAACTTTTCACTTGCCGAAGGCGATTTCACCCCCGAAGGGGATTTCACAAATCCTGAAGGGATTTATTTCACTGCAAAAGGCACTTGCATTCGCAAGTGCCTTTTGCATGGCAGGGGCAGAAGGACTCGAACCCTCAACAAAGGTTTTGGAGACCCACGTGTTACCATTACACCATGCCCCTACGCAACGTATTTATTATACGCGCTCTTTGCGGTTTTGTCAATCTCTTTTTTTAAGGGGCATTCAAAAAATCGCGGATGGCATCCTGGCACTTTTCCAGCTTAGGCATCAGGTAGTAGGTTTCGTTCAGGGTCTGGCGGGTATAGGCGCCGTCCGCGGGCACGCGCAGGGTTTCGATTTTCATTTGATCGAAGCCCAGCACCCCGGCCACCAGGGAGGCGGCCTGGGCCAGGGTCACGTTGGTGTTCACCTTGCCGATGTAAGCGTTGATGATGCGGGTGAGGGACAGCATATCCAGGCTGCGCAGTTTTTCGTAGATGGCCAAAATCACCTTCTGCTGCCGCTGCACGCGCATAAAATCGCTGTCCAGCTTGCGGATGCGGGCGAAGCTCATGGTTTGCAGGCCGTTCAGGGTCAAATGGCCGGATTCCGTCAGCAGACCCTCGTCCCGGGGCGCATCCCGCAGGTAGTTGTAATATTCCAGGATGCCGTTCAGCTTGCGGCGCTCGCCGTCGCTCACGTCCATCTCGATGCCGCCGATCTCGTCCACAAGCTGCGCCATCAGGGCGTAATTGACGGCCACGTAGCCGTCCACGCGCACGCCGAAAGACTTGCCCAAGGTTTCCGTCAGCAGGTCGGCCCCACCGTAGGAATAGGCTGCGTTCAGCTTGTTGTGGCCGTGGCGGGGGATGGCCACATAGGTATCGCGCATGAAGGAGATCAGCTTCAAATCCCCCGTCCGGGCGTTGAAGCAGGCCAGCAGCATGGTGTCGCTGCGCCCAGTGATGGCCTCGCCGGGATTATCGATGCCCAGCAGCAGCAGGTTGTAAATGCCGCTTTTGCCCTCCGCCGGCAGCTCGTATTCGTCGGGCAGCACCACAAATTCGGCGTCCCCGTTTTCCGTCTGGTACATCTCCCAAAGCAGCTGGGTGACCTCCTCGTCCGTCAGCGCCGTTTCCTCCGCCCAGGCCGACGCCAGGGGCAGCAGCAGCGCCAGCAAAAAGCAAAGCAATCGCTTCATCCTGTACGGCCTCCTTCTTACAAAAAAGCCGGAAAAAACTTTCCGGCTTTTCTGGCAAAGAACGTCAACTTTGATACAAATGCAACGATCCCGCCAAAAGTTACAGCACCGAAAAATGATTTGCAACGTTATTTTACAGCGTTGCATTTTTGTTGTCAATTTTTTTGATGTAATGCAACGCCAAGCTCCTTAATTGCAACGCACTGTAGCATCATACTGTGATGCCAGTTTTTCATAGTCAAGATAGCAGTAGTTTGGAACATACCATGATTCCAGCTGATCCTTTGAAGGAAGAGAAAAAGTGTCAAACGACAGGGGTGCTTTCGGTTCCCATGGATGGATTTTGGGAAGAGGAATAAGCTGTGTAGGAGATGAAAGAGTCAGTATTTTTGCCCTATTCAGTTGAAAGCGAAATGAGCACTTTAGATGATCCAGTAAGAAATTGTTTTCTTCGCACCATGCTTTCCATCCGTCCGGATCATTTATCCGGCTCCCCCACAATCCTGTTCTTTCTGCTGGCTTTGGTTTCCAGCTTCCATTGCGAACGGGCAAGAATCGTGTGGGATCATAATGGTCTGCTCCATAATGGATATATGTGATCGATTCCATTGATTTCCTCCGAGAAGAGATCACTGTTTTGGGCTTTTCATTTCGATAGAGTCGTCACCCAAATCAA